>NZ_JBQQBY010000005.1:0-273623 GCF_052246385.1 Streptomyces sp. 8N616
TCGTACTCGTGTCCCACAGCGCCGAGCTCGCCGCAGGCCTTCGCCTGCTGGTGGAGCAGATCGGCTCCGACACAGTCCCCCTCGCCACCGCCGGAGGAACCGACGACGGCCGGATCGGCACCAGCTACGACCTCGTCCTCGCCGCGATCGGGCACGCCGACCGCGGAGCCGGCGTCGTCGTCCTTCCCGACCTCGGCAGCTCCGTGCTGACCGCCCGCACCGTCCTGGAAGACCATCCCCGCACCGACGTCACCATCATCGACGCGCCCTTCGTCGAAGGAGCCGTCGCGGCCGTCGTCACCGCCGCATCCGGCGCCGACCTGAACATCGTCGCCAAAGCCGCCAAGGAGGCCCGCAATGTCCTCAAGCTCTGAGTCCAGCGCCACGACCACGACCACGGTGAACCACGACGTCACGGTGAACCACGAAATCGCCGTCATCCTGCCCGCCAACCTGCACGCCCGCCCGGCAGGCCAACTCGCCCGCGCGGCAGCCGGATACACCAGCGCGATACAGCTGGAATACGCGGGCCGGACCGTCAACCCCACCGGCGTCCTCTCCGTGATGGGCCTGGGCGCAACCGCCGGCGCCACCGTGACTGTCCGCGCCGAAGGCCCCGACGCAGACCAGGCCGTCGCCGCGCTGGCGGGCATCCTCGCCACAGCCGAATAACCCGGCCCCGTCCTCTCCGCCTGGCGCGCCGAGCGCCGCGGCCGCGGGCCGGACATCGGCCGTCCGCCCGAGCACGACCTGCGCATCCTCCTGGATGCGATCTTGTATGTGGACCGGACTCGCTGGCATGGTCAACTGGTGCGCCCCGGCGCCCCTGCGGCGCTGGCACGCTCGCCACGGCTTCACCGATTGACATCCAGGAGAGGACGCACGCGTGCCCGACGAGTACGCATCCCACCGCCACACCGTGGGCGGCATCAGCCTCACCGACGTGGGCGAGGGGCCGGTGACGCTGTTCGTGCACGGCGTCTTCACCAACGGGCGGCTGTGGCGCAACGCCGTCCGCCTGCTCTCCGGCCACCGCCGCTGCATCTGTGTCGACCTCCCCGGCCACGGGCACACACCGCCGATGGGGGAGCCGTCGGTGTGGGGGCTCGCGGACGCAGTGGACACGGTGATCCGGGAGCTGGACCTGCGCGAGGTCCACCTGGTCGGCAACGACACCGGCGGTGCGGTCGCGCAGGTGGTGCTCGCGCGAAACGTCGACCGGTTCGCGTCCTTCACACTGACTAACTGCGACACCGAGGGCAACTTCCCACCGCCGATGTTCAAACCGGCCGTGTGGGCGGCCAAGGTCCGGCTGCTGCGGGCAGCGGGTCCGGTCGCACGGGTCCCGTTCCTTGCCAAGCAGCTCTACCGCACCGGTTACCAGAAGCCCATGTCCCTCCCGGACGACGTGGTCACCGACTACGTCCGGCCGATCTTCGGCAACCGTGCGGGGACCCTGTTCATGGAGCGGCTGCTGACGTCCATGGCGCCGGACCAGCTCTCCGATATCCGAGAACAGCTCAGCGCGTGCGAGGTCCCTACGCTGCTCGTGTGGGGCACCGGTGACTTCTTCTTCAAGCTCGAGTGGGCGCGTTGGCTGCGGCGCCTGATCCCGGGGGCTACCGACATCGTCGAGGTGCCCGGCGGTCGTCTGTTCTATGTGGACGAACGAGCCGAGGAACTCGTCGCAGCGCTGGAGAACCACTGGAAGTGAAGGCCTTGGAACGTGGGACGACCACGGCTTGGCGTCAGCCGCGGGAATGTCAGGTGAGTGCGCCGACGCGGGTGGCGAAGGATGCGCCGTGGGCCTCGATCAGCCACCTGCTCGGGATGCCGGACAGGCCATCGAGCACGCCCGCCCGTCACCCCGTCGGGTAGGGACGGCAGCGGCGAGCCGTTGCCGACGACTACCACCCGCGCCGCAAGTGTGTCCTGCTTGGCGACCGAATCGAGCAAGTCCCGCAGTTCAACAGGCCGGTTGCCCATGGTCAGGATGGCAACGCCAACGCCGGGTGACGCACGGATGAACTCTCCGTTCCTCGGGGCGGGTGACCGCCGATGCTAGTCGCCCCGAGGACCGGCCACCGACCCCGAAGGGACCCTTTATGCGCACCATCCGACTCGGCGACTACATCACCGCACCCGTCAGCGGGCCGTTGGCCGATACGCCCTACGCGGAGTTGGAGGAGGCTGTGCCAGCACCGTCACCACGCTGGTGTTCAGACAGGTCAGTGATCATGCGAACCACCCCCGTTACGGGCTGACTTCGTCCCGTTGAAACGGCGAGCGCGCGCCGGGTCAGTCGGCCGAGCGGTGCCCGGGGTGGAGCACGGTCTCGATGCCGTGGCGGCGTTCGGCGACGACGCGCTCGCAGTTGGCGGCCTCCGCGGCCGGGCCGAAGGCCTGCTGGGCCTGGGCAGCCGCGCGGCGGGCCACCGCCGCCGCGGTGTCGGCGGCCACGAGGTCGGCGTTGATCGCTACCGCGGCCTGTACTCCGGAGGCGGCGGCCACCGCGACGCCGGCCATGAGGTCGGTGACGTTGCCCGCCACCCACACCCCCGCGACTCCGGTGAACCCGCTCGCGTCCGCCTCCACGTAACTGCCCACGCCCAGGGGGTGTTCGACGGTCGTCAGGCCGAGACCCGAGAGCACCTCACCGCGCGCTTCGAAGCGCGGTCCGACGGCCAGCGCTCGCACCGGGACACGCGCACCCGACGCCAGCCGTACGCCCGAGAGGTGGTCGTCGTCGATGTCGAGACCGACCACTTCTCCGGCGACCAGGGCGATGCCGCGTGCGGCCAGTTGCTCCCGCTGTTCCTCGGTCAGGACGCCCGCGGTGTGCAGGAACACGGTCACGTCCGGCGACCACTGCCGGAACAGCAGCGCCTGGTGCACCGCCCCCGGGCCGGTCGCCAGCACACCGATCGGCGCGTCGCGCACCTCCCAGCCGTGGCAGTACGGGCAGTGCAGTACGTCACGGCCCCACCGGTCACGTACACCCGGAACCTCGGGGAGTTCGTCGACCAGCCCCGTGGTCACCAGCAGGCGCCGCGCGCCGTAGCTCCGGCCGCTGGCGGTGTCCACGACGAAGCGTTCGCCGGTGCGGCGGGCGCTGGTGACGAAGTCCGGCACGATCCGCCCGCCGTAACCGGCGACCTCCTCCCTGCCGGACCGCAACAGCTCGCCCGGCGCGAGGCCGTCCCGGGACAGGAACCCGTGAACCCCGGAAGCGGGAGCGTTGCGCGGCTCCCCGGAGTCGACCACCAGCACCGAACGCCGGGCCCGGGCCAGAGTCAGCGCGGCCGACAGCCCGGCCGCGCCGCCTCCGACCACCACGACATCCAGATCAGCGACGTCCCGCTTGTCATCCATCTCAGTCATGCCGACACGCTGCGCGCCCGCAGGCTGGGATGGCAATCTTCGTTGCCGTTTCAGCAACGAAGGCTGAGCGAAGGCTGAGCGTCGAAGCGCTGTTCCCGGTCTCACGGCACGTCAGGCCCCGAGCCCGTCCGCTTGTGTCGCCGCGCCCCGAGAGCCCGAGTTCAGCTCACGCGGTCGACGTGGTCGCGGTCTCCGGCGGGATGTCCGTCCCGGACCCCCGCACCGTGATGGGCGGTGGCGTGCTGCTCGCGGATCGGGGCTCGCAGAGTGGCGGTACCTCGTAACGAACGCTGCGCGGGGATGGGAACCATCATGTCGCGGCGGTCGGGAGCCCGGGGCGGTGACGGGGGAGAATAGGTGACCCAGCCGAGCGAGGCGGCGGCCACGCCGGCGGCGAAGCGGCTGCGGACATCGAGAAGGTCCATGATTCTGGCGATCCGGCGGCGCACCGTCCGGACGCTGACGTTGAGGTGACGGGCGATCGGCTCGTCGTTGGCGCACGCCACTAACAGGACGAGAAGTTGACGGTCATCCTCAGACAGCAGGTATTGCGCGTTCTCCCGCTCAGGCACAGTTCCCCCGTTGAGCAGTTGTTTGGCTGTTTCTGAATTCCGTTGAATTTGGAACTAAGAACGTGCGTCGGTCACACGATCGACGGTACCCCAGCGAGGAGAGGCGGCGCCCGCGGAAGCGTCGACGCCGGTGAGTTCAGCCGAGCGCGGCCACCCGTCCGGTCTGCCCGGAGTGAGTGGCGTACCCGCGGCCCACGCCCTCGAACACCGCGTCCCGTGCTGAGGCGTTCGCATGGGCCAGATGTTACGAGCGGGGGTGCGCTCTGCGTCAAGTACTACTGCGACCCGGACTCGACTGACCGGAGTTTTTGCCCACATGACCACACGTCACCAGCTGGCCCAAGGAGGGCTGTTGGCGCCCCCGTTCACCTTTGGTCGGGCCTGGATCGCGGGCTTGGCAAGCAGGCGCGCGCAGTGTGCTGTCAGCTTTATGACAAAGCCTTGCTCGGCGAGAAGCGCCCATGCTTGCCTGGTGCTGGCCGATTTTGGCCCACCGATTGCACGCGCAGGTCGCCGCGACTCCAGGACCGGCCCATGACCGAAATCCTGTGAGGGCTCCTGCGCTGCCGTCCGACTATGCACGGGGGATTAAATGGGAAGTTGGGCCCTGTTCACACGCGTCTCGCTCTCATCGGCTTCCGGTAACTGACCGGCTTCGAAGCCTGATCACGGCTCACCAGCGGAATGGTGAAGCCGGCAGTGAGTGGGGTCGACTCACGTGCGCCGGAAAACACCCGCACGAAACGACGCCGAAAGTGACCAGTCAACGGCAAGTTGGAGAACGTGTGAACATCTACATCTCCGGACGCGGCGCCTTCGCGGTGCAGGTGGCGGAGGCTCTCCAAGAAGACGGGCATCGCATCCTGGGCGCGGCATCTCCCGGACTGCGTAAAGGGCACACGGACGACAGCCAGCCCATGTCATGGGACCGCCTCCGGTCGTGGTCATTCCCACGCAGCATTCCCTGGACGGAAGCGGCGGAGCTGCGGGCGAATCACATACCCGACAAGGTCGACATCATTGTCGCGGCCCATTCCCACGCCTTTATCGGCCGCCGGACGCGAGCGCGCGCCGGCGTGGCCGCCATCGGCTATCACCCCAGCCTCCTGCCGCTGCACCGCGGCCGGGACGCAATCCGCTGGACTATCCGGGACGGCGACAAGGTGACCGGCGGAACCGTCTATCACCTGACCGAACGCACGGACGGCGGCCCTATCGCCGCCCAGGAACACATTCTGGTTCCGCCGGGTTCCACGCCCGAAAGCCTCTGGCGCGAACACCTCGCTCCGCTTGGCGTGCACCTGCTGCTGCGCGTGGTGAACGATCTGGCGAACGACCGCCGGATCGAGGTGGAGCAGGACGAGGAGCTGGCCACCTGGGAGCCGGCGATGGACACGGCGCCGCTGTTCAAGCCCGAGCTCATCGCGCTCTCCGGAACGGTGTCCAGCAACGGCAGCAAGTGGGCCCTGATCGACCGGTGACACCCGCCGGGGCCCCCGGCTGAAGGTGATCAGCGTACTTCCCAGTGCCTCCTAGTGCCTCCCAGTACTTCCCAGCACGGAACCGCGAATGTGCGCTGCCCTTTTCATCGGTCACGGCACCGGTCGCTCGATCAATCAGCAACGATCTTGACAGAAGGTCTCCGCATGTCTCTGAGCAACAAACTCGCCACCGTGGAATCCCTCGACCAACAGGTCCTGGCAGATCTCTTCGACCTCAAGTACATCGCCGTCCGGGTACCGGGCTTCTACGACCCGATGTATTCCAAGTCCCTGTCGGGACTGCTGTACCAGGAGATCGACGACTCCGCCGGCGGCGGCATCTACGAGAGCAACATCGACTCCTTCTGGAACGTCATGAAGGACGAGGAACGCCGGGAGCGCTACTTCAATGTGGCACTGCCGCTGCAACAGCGCCTGCGCCGCCTCAGTGCGCCCTATCCCTCCCCGGTCGATCTGCTGCGGCTGGCCCTGGACGAAGCCTGGCCCGGTGGTGCGGGCCTGATGACGATGTCGGGCCGCAAAATGCCTTTCGGCATCACCCGGTTGTGGCGGACCGGAAGTGAAGCCCTGCCGCACCAGGATGTGCTGCACCGCGAAACCGGGGAGGAAGACGACACCGTACGCCTGGTGAGCCAGCTCGGCGTCAACATTTACCTGGACACCGCGGATGAAGGCGGTGAGCTGGAAACCTGGGACCACGTCATCACGGACGAGGCCTATGAGGACCTGCGTGACGAGTACGAGGGCAGCTACGGCTATCCGCGCAGCATGCTGCCCGAGGAGTCACTGCTGATTTCGCCGGAGGTCGGCGATCTGGTCATGGTCAACACCATGTGCGCCCACGCGGTGCGCAAGATCACGCGTGGCCGCCGCATGACCGTTTCCGGATTCGTGGGTA
Organism: Streptomyces sp. 8N616; assembly: GCF_052246385.1. Classification (NCBI taxonomy): domain Bacteria; kingdom Bacillati; phylum Actinomycetota; class Actinomycetes; order Kitasatosporales; family Streptomycetaceae; genus Streptomyces; species Streptomyces sp. 8N616. Next base: position 6,354 of record NZ_JBQQBY010000005.1, read on the forward strand.
ATTCGGGAACCGATCAGCCGCTGCGCTGCTGGAGTTGAGGAAATGTCAACGGCAACCAACCTTCCGGCTCAATCCACTCCGTCCGCCGCGCTCCCGCCCGAACTGGCGGACCGGCTGAAGGGGACGGAGCTGCCGGACCCACTGGGATTCGGGCGGCTGATGGCGCCGGTCATGGCCATCGCCTACTACCGCGACGGCGCTTGGGAAACCCCGCGCCTGACCGGCCTGGACCCGCTGGACCTGGCCCCGCACACCCAGGCACTGCACTACGGGCAGGCCATCTTCGAGGGCATGAAGGCCTACCGGAACCTGGGCCCGTCCTTCCCCGGCAGCAACACGCTGCTGTTCCGGCCGTACGAGCACGCCAGGCGGTTCAACCGCTCCGCGCTGCGCCTCGGCATGCCGGAGATCGACGAGAGCCTGTTCGTCGGCGCGCTCGAACAGCTGGTGGGAACCCTGGACACGCTGGTGCCCGACCGGCACGGGCAGTCGCTCTACCTGCGCCCCACCATGTTCGGGGCCACGGCAGACCTGTCGGTCGTACCGTCCACCGAATTCTGCTTCCTGATTCTGGCCACGCCGTCGGACGCGTTCTTCACCGCGCCCATCTCGGCATGGATCGAACGCCACTACAGCCGGGCCGGAGCGGGCGGTACCGGCTGCGTGAAGGCGGCCGGCAACTACGCGGCGAGCTTCGCGGCCGCCGCACCGCTGCGCGAGCACGGATTCCAGCAACTGCTGTGGCTGGACGCGGTGAACCACACCCACCTCGAAGAGTTCACCGCGATGAACGTCTTCGTGCGCTGGGGCGACAAGCTGGTGACCCCGCCGCTCTCGGACACCATCCTGGCCGGGATCACCCGCGACAGCCTGCTCCAGCTCGCCAAGCCCTTCGGCCTCGCGATGGAGGAGCGGCAGATCGAGATCGAGGCGCTACTCGACGCCATCCGCTCCGGCGAGGACATCGAGCTGTTCGGCTGCGGCACCGGCGCGGTGGTCGCGCCGGTCGAGCTCCTCGGCGACGAGTCCGGTCTGCGCCTGAAGCTGCCGTCGCAGTCGACGGCGGCGGATCTGCGCCGGCGCCTGCTCGACATCCAGCACGGCATCGACCCGGCACCCGACGACTGGCAATGGCCCGTCATCACCAGCCCCAACGGCTCCGACTCCTAAGGCGCGGCGCACATGAGTCAGGAAACGAACGACGTGTTGTACCTGGTGGTCACCAACGACGAGGAGCAGTACTCGATCTGGCCGGCGTACCGGGAGCTCCCGGCGGGCTGGCAGGCCCGTACCCCGGCCACCGGCAAGCAGGCCTGCCTCGACCACATCCGGGAACACTGGACGGACATGCGGCCGCGCAGCCTGCGCGAGCAGGCCGTCTCCGCCGAGGCGGACGGTCACCGGCCGTGATCCTGTTCTGCATTCCGTACGCGGGCGGCGGCACCGAGGTGTTCGCGGGCTGGAAGGAAGCCCTCGCCCCGACTGCCGACGTCCGCGTCGCGGAGCTGCCGGGCCGGGGTGCGCGCTTCGGCCAGCGGCTGATCGAGGACATGCCGACGCTGGTCGCCGAACTGGCCGAGCAGTGCGAGGACCTGTCGGAAGACCCCTTCGCCGTGCTCGGCTACAGCTTCGGTTCCACCGCGGCCTATGCGCTGACCCTGCGCCTGCAGCAGCGCGGGCGGACTCCGCGCCGGCTGTTCGTCGGCGGATCCCGGGCCCCGTTCCTGCCGCGGCTGGAGCCCATCCGCCATCTGATGGCGGATGCGGAGCTGGTCGCGGAACTGGGTGCGCTGAACGGCACCGCCCCCGAGGTGCTCGCCAGCCCGGATCTGATGTCGATGTATCTGCCGATCCTGCGCGCCGACTTCAAGGTGGTGGAGACCTACCAGCCGATCAGGGAACGCGTGCACTGCCCGCTGACCTTGTTCGGCGCGAGCCGCGACCAGTTCGTGTCCACCGAGGATCTGTCCGCCTGGGCCCAGCTGGGCGGCACGGACGACACCGAGGTGCGCATCTACGACGGCGGCCACTTCGTCATCCACTCCGAACGCGCCCGTATCTGCCGTGCGGTGCGCGCCGACCTGATGCTCGACGCACTGAACGCGGCGTCCTGACCGAAGCCGACTCGCCAGCCACTCGAGGACGTAGCGCGATGAATCCTGAACAGAACCAGCCCGCTCCCAGCGACGCCTTTCCCGCCTCGTCGGCACAGCAGCGACTGTGGTTCCTGCAGCACCGGCATCCGGACAGCCGCGCCTACACAGAAACCGAGGCGATCTGGCTGCGCGGCCCGGTCGACGCCGACGCGCTGGAGCGGGCGCTCGCCGCGCTGATCGAGCGGCACGACCAGCTGCGCGCTGTCTTCGACTACCGCGACGACGGGCTGGTGCAGCGCATCCCGCCGGCCGGCGCCCAGCCGTTCCGGCTGGCCCGGCAGACCGTGGCCCGCGCCGACCTCCCCCGCTGGTTCGCCGAGGAGACAGCCCGCGGCTTCGACCTGGCGCAGGGTCCCGTCCACCGCATCACCCTGCTGGAACTGGGCGAGAACGAACGAGTGCTGGCGTTCTGCGCCCACCACATCGTGACCGACGGCTGGTCCGCCGGGCTGTTCTTCGCCGACCTCGGCACCGCGTACCGCGCGGAGTGCGACGGGACCGCCCTGCACTGGGAGACCGTGCCCGCGGACTACCGCGAGGCGGTGGCCGAGGAGCGGAAGCGGCTCGATGCGCCCGGCTTCGCCGCCAAGCTCGACTCGGCGGCCGCCCCGCTGGACGGCGCGTCCTTCGCCCTCGACCTGCCGACCGACGGTGCGTCCGCAACGGAACCAGCGCCGGCCGGCACCCTCCGCGTACCCCTCCCGGCTTCCCTCGTCACCCGGCTGGAGAGCCGCGCGGTCGAACACGGCGCCACGCCCTTCATGCTCTACGCCGCGGCGTACGCGGTGCTGCTCTCCCGCTACACCGGCCAGGACGACCTGGTCATCGGACTGCCAGCGGCCGGCCGCGAACTCCCGTCGGCGAGAAGTACGTACGGCCTGTTCGTCAACACGCTGCCGCTGCGCATCCGGACGGCGCGCGAGGACAGCTGGGCCGACCTGATCGCCCGCGTCCGGGACGCCGCGCTGGAGGCCTACACCTACGCCGACGTGCCGCTGGACCAGCTGGCCGCGCGGCTGGGCGGAATGCCGTTGCAGGCCATGCTGGTCGTCCAGCCGGACGAGGAGCCACTGCCGGAACTCCCGGGCGTGGAAGCGGCGCGGTGGTTCGTGGAGCACCACCACACCAAGTTCGACCTGCTGTTGCAGATCGACAAGGCGTACGCCCTGCGGCCCGGCGCGGACGAGCCGGAGCACGGCTGCTTCGCCGCGCTGGAATTCCGGGCCGAGAGCCTCCGGGAGTCGCGGGCCTCGCGCATGCTGGCCCACTGGCAGCAGATTCTCACGGCCATGGCCGAGGCGCCCACCGGGCGGGTGGCCGACCTCGACCTGCACACTCCGGCCGAACGCGAACTGCGCCAGCAGCACCGCCGGTTCGGGGCGGCCCCGCCCTCGCTCGACCCCCTGACCGCCTTCCAGGAGCTGGCCGTCGCGCAACCGGACGCACCGGCCGTCTGGTCGGGCGAGCAGGCGACCGGCTACGGCGCGCTGGCGGCACGGACCGGAGCGATCCAGACCGCGCTGCAGCAGGCCGGTGTCCGGCCCGGCGACTTCGTCGGGGTCTGCCTGCGCCGCACACCGGACCTGGTGGCCGCCCTGCAGGCGATCCTGCGCTGCGGCGCCGCGTACGTACCCCTGGACGCGACGTACCCGCGCGACCGGCTGCTGTTCATCGCCCAGGACGCGCGCTGCAAGCTCGTCCTCACCGAGCCGGACACCCAGGACGTCCTTCCCGCGGACGCGGGCCCCACGCTGGACGTACGGACCGTGCCCGCCACCGCAGAACTGCCGCCCGCCGTGCCCTCGGCGCCCGAGCGGATCGCGTACCTGATCTACACCTCCGGCTCCACCGGTCGGCCGAAGGGCGTGGCGATCCCGCACCGCGCGTTCCACGCGTTCCTCGGCTGGGCCCGCGGCTCCTTCGCCCCCGAGGACCTGGCGGTCGTGCTGGCCGGCACCTCGGTCTGCTTCGACCTGTCGGTGTTCGAACTGTTCCTGCCGCTGTCGGTCGGCGGCTCGCTGCGGCTGGTGGACAACGCCCTGCAGCTGACCGAACAGCCCGGCACGCCGCCCACCCTGATCAACACCGTGCCCTCGGCGATGACCGAGCTGCTGCGGGCCGGTGCCCTGCCGGCGGCCACCCGCGTGGTCAACCTCGCGGGCGAGGCACTCACCCGCGCCCTGGTCGACTCCGTGCACGCGCAGTCGGAGACGGTCCGCGTGCACAACCTGTACGGCCCCTCCGAGGACACCACCTACTCCACCTGGTGCGAGGTGCCCCGCGGTCGGCCTGAGGAGCCGTCCATCGGCGGGCCGATCGAGGGCAGCAACGCGTACGTGCTGGACGACCGGCTGATGCCGGTACCGGTCGGCGTCGACGGCGAGCTGTTCCTCGGCGGGCTGGGCGTGGCGCAGGGCTATCTGGACCGGCCGGACCTGACGGCGGAACGCTTCCTGCCCGACCCGTTCACGGACCGGCCCGGCGCGCGCATGTACCGCACCGGCGACCGCGTACGGCTGACCGAGACCGGCGAGCTGCGCTACCTGGGCCGGTACGACCACCAGATCAAGCTGCGCGGCTTCCGTATCGAGACCGGAGAGATCGAGAGCCGCGCGCGGGCCGTCCCCGGAGTCACGCACGCGGTGGTGACCCTGCGGACGGTCGCCGACACCCCCCATCTGGTCTGCTACTGGACCGGCGGTGCCGAGGCCGAGGCGCTGCGCACCGCACTGGCGGCCGAGCTGCCCGACTACATGGTGCCGCGGTACTGGATGCCGCTGCCCGAATTCCCGCTGAACGCCAACGGGAAGACCGACCGCGCCGCGCTGCCGGAGCCGGCCCGCGACACCGGCGGCGAGACGGCACTGACCACGGGGACCGAGCGCGGACTGGCCGGCCTGATGGCCCAGCTCACCAAGAGCGGCCCGCTCGGCGCCGACGCCGACTTCTTCGCCCTGGGCGGGCACTCGCTGCTGGCGATGCAGCTGATGCTGGCCGTACGGGACCGGCTCGGCGCGGAGATCACGCTGTCCGACATCTTCAACAACCGCTCGGTGCGGGCGCTTGCGGCGCGGATCGACCAGGTGCTGGCACACCAGACGGCACTGCCGCCGCTGCGCCGCCGCAGGAGTACGGGACCGGCACCGCTCGCCTTCGCCCAGGAACGCATGTGGCTGGTCGAGCAACTGCGTCCGGGCAGCGCGATGCTGAACATCGGCGTGGCGGTCCGTACCGAGGGCGAGCTCTCCCGGGACGCGCTGCGCCGCGCGCTGCAGGCGCTGACCGACCGGCACGACGCGCTGCGGCTGCGTATCGACCGCGGGCCCGACGGCCGGCTCGTCCAGCAGGCCGCGGCGAACCAGCCGGTGCTTCTGCACGAACTCACCTCCACCGACGAGGCCACCACCACGCGAGTCCTGCGCGACGCCGCCGCCGCCCCCTTCGACCTGGCCACCGAGCCGCCCGCGCGCTGGCTGCTGGTCGAGGAACCGTCCACCGCGGACGGAAAGCCGTGCTCGGTACTGGGGTTGGTGATCCACCACGTCGTGGCCGACGCCTGGTCGCTGCGGTTGCTGTTCAACGAGCTGTTCGCCGACTACGCGGCCGCGCTCGACCGCTCCCCGGTCTCCACTGCACCGAGCCTGTCGGTGCTCGACTACGGCGAGTGGCAGCGCGACCATCTGGACCACTCGGCGACCATCCGGCGCGACCTCGCCTACTGGCAGGACCGCCTGGCCGCACTGCCGGGCCGGCTGCAACTGGGCTTCGACCACCCCCCGGCAGAGGCCGTGTCGTTCCGCGGCGCGCGGCTCATGCGGCGGCTGCCCGACGAGGCGGTGGACGCGCTGCTCGCCGTCGGCCGCACGGCGGGAGCCACCGCGTTCAGCACCATGCTGACGCTCTATCAGGGCCTGATGGCACGACTGTCGGGACAGGACGACATCGTGGTGGGCACGCCCATCGCGGGCCGCGACCAGTCAGGCACGGAAGGGCTGGTCGGCTGCCTGCTCAACACGCTGGCGCTGCGCGCCGACCTGAGCGGGGAGCCGTCGTTCGGCGAGCTGCTCGTGCAGACCCGGCAGCGCTGCCTGGAGGCGTTCGACCACCAGCAGACGCCGTTCGAACTCGTGGTGTCCGCACTGGAGGCGGAGCGCACCGTCGAGCACACCCCGGTGTTCCAGACCATGTTCGTGCTCGACGACGCGGAGGACTCCCAGGTCCACCCGCGCGGGCTCACCTGCACCCCGCTCGACGTACCGCCCGTCGCCACCCAGTACGACCTGACGCTCATGGTCGGCCGCGACGAGCACGGCTGGCACGCCACCTGGGACTACCGCACCGACCTGTTCGAGCAGGACACCGTCGCGCGCTACGCCGGCTGCTTCGACGCGCTGCTCGCGCAGGCCGCCGGCCATCCCGAACGGCCGCTGGGGCACCTGCCGCTGTGCGATGCCGCGCGGGAACAGGCTCTGCTGGCGCAGGCACGCCCCGAGGCGACGCCCGTACCGGCCACCCTGCCCGACCTGTTCGCCGCGCAGGTCGCCGCCCACCCGGACGCGCCCGCGCTGCGCGACGACGAGGGGGCCCTGAGCTACCGGGAGCTGGACTCCGCGGCCGGCCGGCTGGCCCGGCGCCTGCTCGCGCACGGCGTACGCCCGGACGACCGGGTGGCCATCGTCCTGCCGCGGTCCCGGGCTTCGGTGATCGCGATGCTGGCGGTCGCCAAGGCCGGTGGCGCCTTCCTCTGCCTCGACCCCGGGCTGCCCGCTGAGCGCATGATCTGGATCGCCCGGGACGCCGGGGTGCGGTTGCAGCTGACCGACGCACGCCTCGCCGGCCGGCTCGACCCCGCCGTCGTACCGGCCCTGCGGGTCGACGAGTCCGTGGACACAGCGGCGGACGCCGAGGGTGCGCTGCCGCCCGCGGGTCTCACGCCCGAGCACCTGGCCTACGTGATCTACACCTCCGGTTCGACCGGCAGGCCGAAGGGAGTGCTGCTGGCGCACCGGGGCCTGGCGCAGCTCCAGGCCCTGCACCGCGACCGCTTCGCGGTCGGCCCGGGTGCGCAGGTGCTGCAGTACGCGCCGTACTCGTTCGACGCCTCGGTGTGGGAGTGCGTGATGGGCCTGCTGTCCGGGGCCTGTCTGCACCTGACCCACCCCGACGCGCTGCTGCCCGGCGCCCCGCTGGCCGGCACGCTGAAGGAACGCGGCATCACGCACCTGACCATGCCGCCGTCCAACCTCGCGATGCTGGACGCGCTGCCCGGCAGCCTGCGGCACCTGGTCCTGGCCGGTGAGGCCCTGCCGGCCGAGCTGGTGCACCGCGTGGGACGTCAGGTCCACCTGTGGAACGCGTACGGCCCGAGCGAGGCCACCGTCTGCTCCAGCATCCAGGACTGCGAAGGCCTGCCCGCCGGACAGGCGCCCAGCATCGGCACGGCCTTCCCCGGGGCGCAGGCCTACGTCCTGGACGCCGGGATGAACGTGCTGCCGCCGGGCGTCCCCGGCGAGCTGTACCTGGGCGGACAGGGCCTGGCCCGCGGCTACCTGGACCGTCCCGAGCTGACCGCCTCGACGTTCGTACCGCACCCGTACGCCACGACACCGGGCGAACGGCTGTACCGCACCGGCGATCTGGCCCGGCTGACCGCCGCAGGGGAGATCGAGTTCCTCGGCCGCATCGACGACCAGATCAAGCTGCGCGGTATCCGCATCGAACTGGGCGAGATCGAGCGGGTGCTGGCCGGACTCGACCCGCGGATCGCCGACGCCGCCGTCGTGGTGTCCGGCAGCGGCGGGGACCAGCACCTGATCGGCTTCGTCGCAGGGCCCGCGGGCATCGACCCGGCGGCGCTGCGCGACGCGCTCGCCGCCCGGCTGCCGGGCTACATGGTGCCCGCCTGGCTGGAGCGCCTCGACAGCTTTCCGCTCAACGGCAACGGAAAGCTCGACCGCAAGGCGTTCGCCCGGCGGGCGGCGGACCGCCGGCCACCGGACCGGGTGACCGAGCCGCCGCGCGGACCGCTGGAGCAGGAGGTCGCCGCGATCTGGCGGGAGTTGCTGCCCCACGCCGACGTCGGGCGCAAGGACAGCTTCTTCGCCATCGGCGGCACCTCGCTGACCCTGACCCGGCTGTACGAGCGGCTCGACGCCCGCTACTCCGGCGCGCTCAAGCTGGTCGACCTGTTCCGCCTGAACACCGTGGCCGCCATCGCCACCGCCCTGGAGGACACCGGAGCCGTCACGCAGGCACCCGCCACCGACCTCAGCTTCCGACTGTAGAGGCCGCCCCATGCACAGTTCCCCAGCCCAACCCATCGCCATCGTCGGCATCGCGGCCGCGCTGCCGGGCAGCGGCGACGACCTGGCCGGCTTCGCCGAGCTGCTCGACACCGGTCGCGACCTGGTCGGCCCGGTGCCGGACGCACGCAGGCGCGACGCCGGGCTCGACGCCGAGGTCCCGCTGTCGGAATGCGCGCTGCTGGACCGCATCGACACCTTCGACCACGCCTTCTTCGGCCTGTCCCTGCGCGAGGCGCGGCAGATGGACCCGCAGCAGCGCCTGCTGCTCCAGCTGAGCTGCCAGGCGATCTGGGACTCCGGTTACGCGCTCGAGCAGCTGAAGGGCAGCCGTACCGCGGTGGTCTTCGGCGCCGCGAGCGAAAGCTATTCGGCGCTGCTCGATCCGGCCGCCGCACCCCTGGTCACCGGACTGCTGCCGGCCGCGCAGGCCGGCCGCGTCGCGCACACGCTGGACCTGCGCGGACCGGCGCTGACCGTCGACACCGCGTGCTCGTCCTCGCTGGCCGCCGTCCTCGAGGCCTGCCGCAGGCTCGCCGCGGGGGACGCCGACTGGGCCGTGGCCGGTGGCGTACGGCTGATGTCCAGTCCGCCGACCGCCGTGGTGCCCGGCAACGAGTCCATCGTGTCCCCGGGCGGGCGGGCCCGCAGCTTCGACGCCGCGGCCGACGGCACGGGGCTCGGCGAGGGCGGCGCCGTGTTCCTGCTCAAGCCCCTGGCCAGGGCGCAGGAGGACGACGACCCGATCCACGCGGTGATCCTGGGCGGGGCGAGCAACCACGACGGCGGCCGCAGCAACGGCTTCGCCGCGCCCAGCGCCCAGGCGCAGGAGGAGCTGCTGCTCGAGGCCTGGCGCACCGCGGGCGTGCACCCGAACTCCCTGGGCCTGATCGAGGCGCACGGCACCGGAACCCGGCTGGGTGACCCCATCGAGTTCCAGGCGCTGTCGTCCGCCTTCGCCCGGCGGACCGACCGCACGCAGTTCTGCGTGCTGAGTTCGGTCAAGTCCAACCTCGGCCATCTCGACTCGGCGGCCGGCGCTGCAGGCCTGCTCAAGGCGGTGGTGGCGGTCAAGACCGGGCGGCGGTACGCCTCGGCCCACTTCACCGAGCCCAACCCGCTGCTGGAGACGGAGAAGTCCGCGCTGCGCCTGTCCTCGCGCACCGAGCCGTGGGACGCGCCCGCGCAGCGCCGCGCGGGGGTCAGCGCGTTCGGCCTCACCGGCACCAACGTGCACCTGGTCGTGGAGCAGGCACCGCAGGGCCGCCGGGACAGCGCTCCGGAGCCGGGCCGTACGGTGCTGGTGCCGGTGTCCGCACGCAGCGAGAGCGCGCTGCGCCGGCACGCGGGACGGCTGGCCGCGCACCTTCGGAGGCGTGCAGATCCTTCGGCGCTGGCCGACCTGGCCTGGGTGCAGGCGGCCGGGCGCGACCACGAGCGGTGGCGCGCCGCCGTACCGGCAGGGAACGCCCAAGAGGCGATCGAGGCGCTGGAGCAGCTGGCCGGGGGCGGTGAAGGGGTCACCCACGCACCGGACTCCACCGCACCGATCCTGCTGCTGCCGCACGAGGGCGAGCCCGGCGCGGAGGCGGTGCGGGCCTGGCTGGACGCCTTCCCGGCGCTGAAGACCTGGCAGGAGCGGCACCGTACGTCCCTCGCGGACGCCACACCGGCCGAGAAGGCAGGCGTCGAACTCCTCCTCGCCAAGCTCACGTTGGTCCAGGCGCTGCTCGAAGCGGGCCTCTCCGACCGCATCCTGATCGGCCACGGCAGCGGCAACCTGCTGGTGGACGTCCTGCGCGGGGAGTCGGACCTGCGCACGGCCGCGGGCGCGCGGGCCGGGCTCGGCACCGTGGCGCCACCGGACGCCGCGCGTACCGAGGCCGCCTTCGCCACCATCAGCGCGCAGGGCGACCCGGTGTTCGTCACGCCCTGGCCGGGACAGCTGTCGAAGCTGGCCGGTGAACTGGCGCCGCGCTACCGGGGCGTACTCATCGAACCCGGTACGACCGCGCAGGGGGACCCGCGTGAACAGCTGCTGGACCTTCTGGCCGCGCTGCACCGTGCCGGTGTGACGGTCGACTGGGCGCGCTGCGTCCGGTTCCTCGGCGGGTACGGCCGCCGCACCTGGGTGCCGACCGCGCTGTTCGAACCGACCCGCTGCTGGGTCGAGCAGCCGTACGCGGGAGGCCGGCCGCCGAGCACACCTGTGGAGTCGCCCGAAGCGGAGCCGGAGCAGGTCAACCGGCTGACGGAGGGCGGTGGCACCGAGGCCGAACGCAAGCTCGCGGCGATCTGGTGCGCCCTGCTCGACACCGAGACCGTCAGCCGGGAGGACGACTTCTTCGACCTCGGCGGCGACTCGCTGATGCAGACCCAGATGGACAACGCCGTCGAGCGGGACTTCGGTGTCACGCTGCAGTTCGAGGCGGTCTACGACTATCCGCGCCTGCACCAGCTGGCCGCGCACCTGGAATCGCTGGCGCCGGCGCGGGAGGCGGACGCGGGGCCGAAGCCCGACGTGGGGCCGGAGGCCGATCCGTCGCGCACCCGCGCCCCGGCCACCCACTCCCAGCGCCGCATGTGGCTGCTGCAGCAACTCGACCCGAAGGCCGGTGCCTACAACGTCGGCAACACCTTCGTCCTGGACGGGCCCGTCGACGCCGGGGCGCTGCGGCAGGCACTGGACGGGCTGGTGGCGCGGCACGGCATCCTGCGCACCCGGCTGGTGCTGGAGGACGGCGAGCTGACCCAGCGCGTCGAACCGGCCGGCACCTTCGACTTCACCGCGACAGCCGTGGACAGCGCACAGGAGGACGTCGCAGCGCACCTGCGGGAGCACGCGGCCGAGCCGTTCGACCTGGCCGAGGCCGGGGCCGCGCGCGCACTCCTGCTGACCGACCGCACCGACCCCGCTCGCGGCTGGTTCCAGCTCGTCCTGCACCACGCCATCTGTGACGAGTGGTCGATGAACCTGCTGCTGACCGAACTGACCCGGGACTACGAAGCGCTGAGCCGAGGCGAGGCGTCACCGGTCCCCGCGCCGGCCCTGCAGTTCACCGACTGGGCCGCCTGGGAGCGCCGGCTCGACGAGAGCCCCGCTCATGCGGAGGACGCCCGCTACTGGCAGGAAAGGCTCGCCGGAGTGGCGACGGAACTGCCGCTGCCCACCGACTTCCCGCACGGGGCGCAGCAGGACTACCGCGGCGCCTGGCTCACGCTGAGCATGCCGGCCGAGCTGGTGACGCGGGTGCGCGAGGCCGCCCGTGGCGCGGGCGGCACGCTCTTCACCTGGCTGCTGACCGGCTACGCCGCCTGGCTGGCACGGGTGAGCCAGGCCGAGGACTTCCTGATCGGCGTGCCGGTGGCCGGCCGCCACCACGCCGAGGCCGAGCAACTGCCGGGGTGCTTCATCAACACCCTGCCGGTGCACATCGACGCGAGCGGCGACCCCGGTTTCAGCACCCTGTTCGAGCGGGTGCGGGCGGCGCTGTCCGGTGCCTTCGCCCACCAGCGCTACCCGTTCGACCTGATGGTGGAACAGCTCGGCGCCGCGGGAGACGCCTCCCGGCCCCCGCTGGTGCAGACCCTGCTGTCCCTGCAGGGCGGCGGTCCGGGGCAGAACGCCGAACGCCGGCTGGCCGGGACACCCCTGCGGCCGTTCCAGACCGAGGGCTCGGTGTCCTGGTTCGACCTGTCGGCCGTCCTCTGGGAAACCGGCGACGGCGGCCTTTCCGGGATCTTCGCCTACCGCACCGCGCTGTTCGAGGAAGCCACGATCCGCAGCTTCTGTCAGGACTGGACGGCCCTGGTCGAGGCCGGTCTCACCAACCCCCACGAATCCATCCACACCCTCCTCCATGACGACGACGCATGGTGAGCCGGGACCGCAAGGAGACAGCCATGCAATCCAGCACGATCGGGCACTATCTGAGCCAGGGCATCGATACGCTGCGCCGCGATGACCCGGAGATGTTCGAGCTGCTCGAGCGCGAACACCAGCGGCAGACCGAGTCGTTGTCGCTCGTCGCGTCCAGTGGCGGCACCGACTCCTCGGTGATGGCGGTGGCCGGATCGAGCATCGTCAACGTCACGGCCGAGGGCTATCCGGGCAAGCGCTACCACGCCGGCTGCCACTACGTCGACCAGGCCGAGCAGCTGGCGATCGACCGGGCCAAGCGGGTCTTCGGGGCCCGCTACGTCAACGTGCAGCCGCACTGCGCCAGTTTCGCCAACCACACGGTGATGCAGTCCCTGCTCCAGCCCGGCGAAACCATCCTGGGCATGGCGCTGGACCAGGGCGGCCATCTGACCCACGGCTCCCCGGTCAACCTGAGCGGCAAGCTGTTCAAGGTGCACAGCTACGGGCTCGACGACCAGGGCCTGATCGACTACCGCCAGCTGAGCGAGCTCGCGCACGCGCACCGCCCGCGGCTGATCGTCTGCGGCACCACCTCCTACACCCGGGTGATCGACTTCGAGCGCATCCGCGCCATCGCCGATGAGGTGGACGCGTACGTGCTGGCCGACGTCACCCATATCGCGGGACTGATCGCCGCCGGTCTGCACCCGAGCTCGATCGACCACGCGCACACCACCACCACCTGCACCTTCAAGCAGCTCTACGGTCCGCGCGGCGGGCTGATCATGATGGGCCGCGACGCCGACGCGCTGAGCGACGACGGCACCCGCACGCTGTCGCAGCGCATTCAGAGCGCGGTGTTCCCGATGATGCAGGGATCCCCCGAGGTCCACACCATCGCCGCCAAGGCGCGTGCCCTCGGCCGGCTGCTGGAACCGGGCTTCCGCGAGCTGGCCCAGCGCATCCGCACCAATGCCGACGCGCTCGCCGACGGGCTGATACAGCGCGGCTACGAGGTGATAGGCGGCGGCACCGACAACCACATCGTGCTGTTCCGGGTGCCGTCCGGGCTCAACGGCGTCGTCGCGGAACGGGCGCTGGAGGCCTGCGACATCCTCGTCAACAAGAACAAGATCCCCGGCGACACCCGCGGGGCCACGACCGCCAGCGGCGTGCGCCTGGGCAGCAACACCGTCGCGCTGCGCCGGATGGGCCCGGCCGAAATGGCGCGGTGCGCCGAACTGATCGACACAGTGCTCACCAACACCCGTGCCCTGCCCGACGGCGGCTTCGAACTGCCCGACGGCGTACGCGAGAAGGTGACGACCGCCGTACGGGAACTCTGCCGCGGCTTCCCGCTGCCGTACGCCACGGCACCGCAGACCGAGGACCGCTGAAGGAGCTGGGCATGGCGAAGAACGTCGAAGCGGCCTATCCGCTTTCCCCCTTGCAGCAGGGCCTGCTGTTCCACACGCTGAGCCGGCCCGGCGAGCCGACCTACTTCGAGCAGATCCGGTGCCGTATCAAGGGTCCGCTCGACCGGGCTGCCTTCGAGCAGGCCTGGAACTGGGTCGTGGCACGCCACCCCGTACTGCGCACCGCCTTTGCCTGGAAGCAGCTGAAGGAACCGGTCCAGGTCGTCGGCCGGTCGGTCCACGTACCGCTGGACTGGGCGGACTGGCGCGGCCGGCCGGACCCCGAGAGCGACTGGCGGCAGCTCCTCCTCGACGACCAGCAGCGCGGCTTCGACATGGCGCGGGCGCCGCTGATGCGGCTGATCGCGCGCCAGGTCGACGACGAGACCCACCAATTCGTCTGGAGCCACCACCACATCCTGCTCGACGGGTGGAGTTTCGGCCTGGTGCTGCACGAGGCGCTGGAGTGCTACGCCTCGCTGGTGCGCGACGGCAGGCCGCTCACGCTCGAACCGGCGCGCCCCTTCGGCGACTTCATCCGCTACCTGGGCGAGCGCGACAAAGAAGCCGACGAGCGGTTCTGGCAGGACTATCTGCGCGGCTTCTCCGCACCGACCCGGCTCACGGTGGACCGCGGTCAGGGCGTCCACGAGGGCGGCAGCGGCAACGAGGTCACCCTGTCGGTCACGCTCGACCGGGAGACCAGCGCGACCGTACAGGAACAGTGCTCGCGCCTGGGCGTCTCGCTCAGCGCGCTGGCGCACGCCGCCTGGGCCCGGCTGCTCGGTGCGTACAGCGGTGAGGAGGAGGTGCTGTTCGGCTCCACCACCGCCGGCCGCCCGCCGGAGCTGACCGGCGTGGAGCAGATGGTCGGCCTGTTCATCAACGCGGTGCCGCTGCGGGTGCGCATCGACCCGCGGCGCCGGGTGTCGGACTGGCTGACCGAGATCCAGCGCGACCTGTTCCGCCTGCAGTCGCACCAGTTCACCGGACTGGCCCGAGTGCAGGAGCTGTCCGGGATCGAGCGCGGCAAGCCGCTGTTCGAGACCCTGCTGAGCTTCCAGAACTACCCGCTCGACGACGGCCACACCGAGAGCTGGGGCGGCATCCGGCTGACCGACTACGACTGGAGCGGCCCGACCAACTACCCCGTCGCGGTACGGGCCTTCCCCGGCGACCAGGTGATGCTGGTGCTCACCTACTACCAGCACCGGCTGGACGACGAGATCGCCCGCGCGATGCTTGACCAGCTCCGGCTGCTGCTGGAGCGCCTCGGCAGCGAACCCGACCGGTTCCTGTGGGAGATCGAGACGGTCGCCGGTCCGCACGCCGAACGGATTCTGCAGGAGTGGAACGCGACCGCCCAGCCGTTCGACCTCGACCGCACGCTGCACGGGCTCGCCGAGCGGCAGGCCGCGATCCGGCCCGACCAGCCTGCGGTGATCGCAGGGGACGGCCGCCTCACGTACGCCGAACTGGACGCGCGCGCCAACCAGCTGGCCCGGCAGCTCGTCGAGCTGGGGGTGCGGCCGGGCGACCGGGTCGGCCTGTGCACCGAGAAGTCCACCGCCACCGTGGTCGGCATGCTCGGCGTGATGAAGGCCGGGGCCGCGTACGTACCGCTGGACCCGTCCTATCCGGCGGGCCGCATCGGCTACATGGTCGAGGACTCGCAGCTGCGCGCCCTGCTGACCTGGGGGCGCGGCGCCGAGGTGGCGAGCGGAGTGGCGAGCGAGCTCGCACTGCCGCTGCTCGCGCTGGACACCGACTGGCCCGCCATCGCCGCGCAGTCCACCACACCGCTCGACCTGACCGTGTCCCCGGACGCGTTCGCGTACGTCATCTACACCTCCGGCTCCTCAGGGCAGCCGAAGGGAGTGATGCTCGACCACCGCGGGCGGATCAACAACGTCGAGGACTACTGCAGGCGCTTCGGCATGGGGCCTGAGGACCGCACGCTGTGCGTGTCCTCCCTCAGCTTCGACATCTCGGTGTGCGACCTGTTCTGCAGCCTCAACGCGGGCGGCTGCCTGGTGTTCCCCGACGCCGGCCGGGACAAGGACCCCGAGCACTGGCTGGAGCTGATCGGCCGGGAGTCCATCACCCTGTGGCACTCGGCCCCCGCGCTGATGGACGCGCTGCTCGACGTCACCGCGGAACTCCCTTACCAGCGGGACACCTTGCGGCTGGCGGTGCTGGACGGCGACTGGATTCCGCTGACCCAGCCCGACCGGGTCCGCGCCGCCTTCCCCTCGGTGCAGTTCGTCAGCGCGGGCGGGGCCACCGAGCTGTCGGTGGACTCGGTGACGTATCCGGTCGGCGCGGTCGACCCGGCCTGGCGCAGCATCCCGTACGGCACGCCGATGGCGAACCAGACGGCGTACATCCTGGACAGCCGGATGGAGCCGGCACCGGTCGGCGTGCCCGGCGAGCTCCACCTCGGCGGCGTCGGCATGGCCGCCGGGTACCTGCGCAGGCCGGAGCTGACGGCCGAGAAGTTCGTGCCGCACCCGTGGCCCACGCGGCCGGGCGAACGGCTCTACCGCACCGGTGACCTGGCCCGGTTCGGTCCGGACGGCACGATCGAACTGCTGGGCCGGATCGACTTCCAGGTGAAGATCCGCGGTATCCGTATCGAGCTGGGCGAGATCGAGGCGGTGCTGCGCGAGCACCCGCGGGTGGACACCTGCCTGGTGGCCGCGCCGACCGACCCGTCGGGCGACCGCAGGCTGGCCGCCTACGTGGTGGCCGACGGGCAGGGCGCGGACGACGCGCTGCAGGCGGAGCTGCGCACCTGGCTGCGCGGGCGGGTGCCCGAGCACCTCGTCCCCGAGGCGTTCGTCCGGCTGGAACGGCTGCCGCTCAGCTCGAACGGCAAGGTGAACCGCCGCGAACTTCCCGCCCCGCAGTTCGCGGCCACGACGAAGGACCGCGCCGCGCCGGCCACCGAGCTGGAGACCGCGCTGGCCGGGCACTGGGCCGGAGTGCTGGGCATCGACGCCGCCGAACTCGACGTGGAGACCAGCTTCTTCGAGATGGGCGGCAACTCGCTCAAGGCGCTGCGCGCCTGCCGCGTGCCCGGCCACGCCGTTCCCATCACCGCGCTCTACCAGTACCGCAGCGTGCGGGCCCTGGCCGAGCACCTCGGCCAGGGGCAGCGCGACCGGGAGGCGCTGGTCCGGCTCAGCACGACCGATCCGGCGCCCGCGGTCATCTGTGTGCCGTACGGCGGCGGGCACGCGGGCGTGTACCAGCCGCTGGCCGACGTCCTGGAGGACCGGCTCGCGGTGTACGCCGTGCGGCTGCCCGGCCATGAGCACGACGGGACCGAGGAGGAGCCGCAGCCGATCGAGGCGGTCGCGGAGGCGGTGGTCGGCTCGGCGCGCGAGCTGAAGGACCGTCCGCTGCTGGTGTACGGGCACTGCGGTGGCGTCGCGCTGGCCACCGAGATCGCCCGCCGGCTGGAGGGGGAGGGCCTGGACCTGCGCGGTCTCGTCGTGGCCGCCTCCTACCCGCCGGGAGGCGTCGCGGAGCTCGACGAGGACCCGTTCGCCGCGCAGAGCGATGTGGAACTGGCCGAGAGCTTCGCCCGGCTGGGCGGCTTCAGCGACCTGAGCGAGGGCGAGGCGCGCGTCATCGGCCGGCTGCTGCGGCACGACGGCGGCGAGGCGCGGCGCTACTTCCGGCAGGCGCTCGCCCGGCCGGACGACCGGCTGCGCACCCCGCTGACCTGCCTGATCGGCGACAGCGACCCGCTCACCGAGGACTACGCGGACGGCTGGCGGAACTGGGGCCTGCTCGCCCCGCGGCACGAACTCGTGGTGCTCACCGGCGACCACTACTTCGTCCGTGAACATCCGCGGGACGTGGCCGACCGCCTGCTCGCCGCGCTCGACCCCACCAACCCCATCGCCCCGACCGACCCAACTGACCCGACCGACCCGACCGATCCGACCGATCCGACTGTCCCGTCGCAGCCCGAGGTGACCGCATGAGCACGACCTCCAGCCCCCGCCTCGCGGTGATCAACCTGATGCCGCAGGCCGAGATCTACCTCGACTACATGGCCGGTGTGCTGCCGCCCGGCACGGACGTGCGGTGGATCCGCGTCCGCAACCACCCGTACCGCAGCAGCAACCAGGAGATCCTGGAGGCCACTCACCGCTTCTACGACGAGACCGACCTCGACGACTGCGACGCGCTCCTGCTCACCGGCGCGGCGATGGACCTCAACCCGGACTTCACCGCGGCCACCTACTGGGACGAGGTCGTGGAGACCCTGCGCGACGCCGACGGCCGGGTCGGCTCGCTGGCCGGTGTCTGCTGGGGCGCGCAGGTGGTGGGGAAGGTGTTCTACGGCATCGAGAAGCTCCACTTCCCGGCCAAGGTGTCCGGGGTCTTCGAGATGACGAACCTGGCCCCCGAGCACCCGCTCATGCGCGGTCTCGACGACCGCTACTGGCTGCCGCAGAGCCGGTACGCCCAGCTGGAGCCGGAGCCCTTCGCCGAGGCGGTGAAAGAGGGCCGGCTGATTCCGCTCGACTGGTGCCGGGAGAGCGGCCACACCACCGTCGTGTCCGCGGACGGCGCGCACCTGATGCTGCAAGGACATCAGGACTACCCGACCGAACGGCTGGCGCAGGAGTACCACAGCGCCCTGAAGCGGGGCGATTCACCGCCCGTGCCGGTCAACTACGACCCCGACCGCCCGGTGAACCGCTGGCGCGCCAACAACCGGGCGTTCTTCGCCGCGTGGCTGCAGCTCGCCGCCGAGCGCAAGCGCGCGGGCCGCGGCCACGCCGCGTCAGCCACCGCCGCACCGTCGCAGGTCTGATCCGAGGAGTGTGCACTGCCGTGCAGCCCAACCCGTTCGAAGAGGTCACCGACGCCGCTGAACTGGCCGGACGAGTCCTGGCCCGGTTGCGTACCCGTGGTGACGCCCCGGTCGTCGACGAGCACAGCGGTGACGCGCTGGCCGACCGGATCGCCGGTCTCGCCGAGGACTTGGGGGACCGCGAGGTCCGGCCGGGCGAACTGGTCACGGTGGCTGCCGCGGAGCCCGTCCACACCGTGATCGGCTGCCTGGCCGCCTGGCTGGCCGGGGCGACGCCGTGGGTGGGTCCTGCTGATGCGCCCGCACGTTGTGAACTGCTCGCGGCGCACGGCAGTGTGCGGGTGCATCCGTACGAGGCGACCTGCGTGGACACCGCGCTCGTGGTCTCGGAGACGCTGGTGGGCTGCGTGGCCCATCCGCTCGGCGGCCTCGGCCGGCTGGAACTGCCGGCCGAGGCACCGGCCGCGGTGCAGGTCCTCGCCGACTGGCGGGTGGACACCTGGCTGCCGCTGGTCGTGGGCGCCTGGCTGGCAGGGGTGGACCGCCTCTCGCTGCGCGCGGCGGACACCACAGCCGCCGCCGATCCCAGCGCCCTGCTGGCCTGCCCGGCCGTACGGTTCACCGGTGCCCCGGCGCTGACCGAGCCCGGCGCCTACGCCGCCTGGCTGAGCTGGGGCAGCGGCTGCCCGGACCGGCTGCCACCGGCCGAGCAGCACCACCACGGCTTCGGCGACCACCTCGTGCTCGCCACCACCCGCCCGCAGCCGTCCGGCGGCGAACGCAGCGTGCGCGGAAGGGTGTACGGACGGCACCGCGTCTGCAACCCGGCCGGGCGGCCGCTGCCGGCCAACGCCTGGGGCCGGCTGGCCCTGGCCGGCCGGCTGCCGGTCATCGGCGACACGGTGGACTCCGTTGCCGAGGCGGTGCGGACCGAACCGGGTGAGCGGACCTGGGTGACCGACTACCGTGCCCGTAAGCGCAGTGACGGCAGCATCGAGTTCGACCTGCGCGAGCTGGACCCGCTCCGCTTCGCCGGCCGCCGCCTGGCACCGGCGCCGGTCGCACGCCTGCTGGCCACGGCGGGCCTCACCAACGCCGCACTCCTGGCCCGCGATCCGGACAGCGACCGTGCCCGCCTGGTGCTGTGCGCCGCGGGCAGCGCCCCTGGCAGCGCCACCGGCCCCGACACGGTCGAACGGCTCACCGCCGCGCTGCCCGCCTGGGCCGCGCCGCTCGGCGTGACCACCCTGCCCGCACTGCCGCGCGACGCCGACGGCGAGGTGGATCTGGCCCGCCTTTCCGCCGTGGCGCCGCCGGACGACTGGCTGCTCGCGCACACCGAGCGCGCCCTGACCGGTGACCGCGACACCCCCGTACGCCTGCGCGCCGTACCGGTCCGGGCCGAGACCGACGGCCTGCCGCTGCCGGACGGGTTCGCCGCAGGCGGCGGCCATTACCCGGGCACCCGGCTCGCCGAAGCGACGGGTCCCGAACTCGCGCCCCCGCCCGGCGACCTCATCGCCCGGCTGCAGCGGGCGGCCGGGACCGGCCGCGGCCTGCTGCTGATCGACGCCGAGGGCGACGAGCAGCCGCTGTCGTACCGCGCACTGCTGACCGGGGCGGCCCGGGTCGCCGCGTACCTGCGCGAGCAGGGCGTCGCACCGGGCAGCGAGCTGATCGTCCACTGCCCGCGCCCCGCGGACCTGTTCACCGGTATCTGGGCCTGCATCCTGCTGGGCGTGCTGCCGGTGCCGCTCACTCCGGCGACCCCGTACGACGCCGCGAGCAACCCCCTGTGGCACCTGCTCGGACCTGAGACGATGCTGACCGGCCGGGCCATCCTCACGACCGAGGCCCAACGGGACGCCACCGCACCGGTATTGGACAAGCGCGGGCTGAGCGCCGGAATGCTGACGCTGGAGGCCGCGCAGGCGTACGATCCGCTGCCCGCGGCGGACTGGACCCCGCGCCCGCCCGCGCTCATGCTGCTGACCTCCGGAAGCACCGGAGCCCCCAAGGGCGTCGCGCTCTCGCACCGCAATCTCGTATCCCTGGCCGAGGCGATCCGGGGCGAGTTCGGCCTCGACGGCGAGACCTCACTGAACTGGCTGGCGGTCGACCACGTCGGCGGCCTGGTGCAGCACCACATGCGGGACCTCTGCCTCGCCCACGACCAGATTCACGTGGACACCGGCTACGCGCTGGCCGAGCCGACCCGTCTGCTCGACCTGTGCGACAAGCACCGGGTCACCATCACCTGGATGGCCAACTTCGGCTTCAACCTCATCAACGAGCAGGCCGAGAAGATCGCGCAGGGGAGCTGGGACCTGAGCACGATCAAGGTGTGGGAGAACGGCGGCGAGGCGGTCACCCACGAGGGCAACCAGCGCTTCCTGGCGCTGCTGGCGCCGCACGGCCTGCGCCCGGACGTCATCAAGCCGGTGTTCGGCATGACGGAGACCAGTTCGGCCATCATCGGCGCCCACAACCTGGTCGCCGGACGGCAGGACTACGTGCACTGGCTGAGCGACACCGCGCTGGACTCCCCGGTGGAGCGTGCCCTGCCGGGCGAGGGCAGCCCGTTCGCGGAGGTCGGCGGGCCCATGGCCGGGATCTCGATGCGCGTCGTGGACGCCGGCGGCCGGGTCTGCCCGGAGGGTGTGAGCGGCCGGATCGAGGTCCGCGGACCGCAGATCATGGACGGCTACTACCGCAACCCGAAGGCCGACGCCGAGACGTTCACCGACGACGGCTGGCTGCGCATGGGCGACTGCGGCTTCATGGTGGACGGCAGCCTCGTGGTGACGGGCCGCGAGAAGGACGTCATCATCGTCAACGGCCTGAACTACGCGGCGCGGGCGCTGGAGAACACCATCGAGGCCGTTCCCGGCATCCGCCAGGGGTGCTGCGCGGCGGTCGCGGTCCGACCGACCGACGCGGTCACCGACGACCTGGTCGTCTTCTACAGCTCGGCCGCGGGTGCGAGCACCGACGCCGCCGCAGTCGAAGCGGCGCTGATCTCCGAGCACAACCTCCGTCCGGTGGCGCTGGTCGAGCTGGACCCGGAGCAGTGGCCGCGGACCGCGATCGGCAAGATCCGCCGTCAGCCGCTGGCCCAGGGCTTCCTGGCGGGGGAGTTCGCCGAGCGGATCGCCCTGCGCCGTGACAGCGGCCTGGGCGAGCGGGTGACGGTGCCCGCCTGGCACTTCGTACCGCACTGGGAGCCCGCCGCGGCGGCACCGGCCGGCGCCGCGCGCGTGCTGTGGCTGGGCGAACAGGCTCCCGCCGGGGCGGCCCTGGCCGCCACCAGCGGTGCCCCGTTCGACGGCTTCGACGCCGGCGGCCGCGCCCGCTACCGGGCCGGTCACGACGGCGATACGGCCGCCCTGCTGGCCGCCGCAACGGAGCGGGTGGGCGGTCTTGACGCGGTGATCGAGGCGAGTTGGCGTACGGCGGCGACCGGCGAGGACGCGGACACCGCCGTCCGCGCGCTGTCCGAGGCCCACACCGCATGGGACGCGCTCTGCCGGGCCGCGGCCCAACTGCCCGCACCACCCGCCATCACCCTCGCCACCCGCGCCGCGGCCGTGGTCACCGGCACCGAGCCGAGCATCGCGTACGCCGCGCTGCCGGGCGTGGCGGAAAGCCTGGGCCAGTCCCATCCGCAGCTGCGGATCGCGCTGGTGGACGGTGCGCCGGACGACGCGCTGCTCACCGAGAGCGCCGTACGGGGCCACACCCAGGTCGCCTACCGCGACGGCGTTCGCCTCGTCCGCGCCCTTCGGCCGCTGCCCGCACCGTCGATCCCGGCCACGCCGCGCCGCGTGCTGCGCGAGGGCGGGTCGTACTTGGTGGTCGGCGGTCTCGGTGGCGTCGGTGCCCACCTGTGCCGGCACCTGCTGCGGCAGTTCGGCGCCAGGCTGCTGGTGGTCGGGCGCAGCCCGGCCGAGGACGGCGACCCGCGGACGCAGACCCTGGCCTACCTGTCCGATCAGGCCGGGTCCGGCGGGGGGAGCGAGATCCGTTACGAGGCACTCGACGCCACGGATCCGGATGCGCTGCGTGCCGCGGTGGAGGCCGCGGAGAAGGAGTGGGGCGGCCCGCTCGACGCGGTGTTCAACCTGGTCGGTGAGGGCTCGGTGGCGGAGCAGCTCGATGCGCTGACCTCGCCGGGACAGGCGGATTCGGACGGGCTGCGCCGCCGTGCGGCCGACCGGATCCGGCTGTGCCACACGCTGGACGCGGTCCTGCGGGACCGCAGCACCTCGCTGGTGATGTTCAGTTCGGTCAACGGCTTCTTCGGCGGTGCCGGATTCACCGACTACGCCGGTGCCTGCGCGTATCAGGCGGCACATTCGGCGTGGAGCGGCCGGCGCGGCGGCCGCGAGAACATCTGCCTCGACTGGAGCATGTGGAAGCAGGTGGGCATGGCGGCCGGCGCCCCGTCCACCCTGGTCGAGCTCGCCGAGCGGCGGGGCTTCGCCGCCCTGACGCCCGCACAGGGCCTGGCCTCGCTGCACCTGGCCCTCGACTCCGAGGAACAGCGCACGCTGATCGGTCTGTCGGCCGCGGGCGACGCGGTGGCCGGGCTGCTGCCCTTCGGCACCGTCCGGTACGCGGTGGAGGCCGACGGCGTGGACGACCCCGCGGAGGTCGCGGAGCTGCTCGACCTGGCCCCGGCGAGCGTGCGCTGCGTACGCACCGCCGCCCGCCGTACCTCCGCCGTCCCCGCATCGCACACCGCGTCGCTGCTGGCGGTCTTCCGCGATGTGCTGGTGCGCCCGGAACTGAGCGAGGAGGACAACTTCTTCGCCAGCGGCGGCGATTCCATCCGGGCCATCCAGGTGGTCGCCCGCGCCGCCGAGCGCGGCTTCACGTTCAGCCCCCTCGACCTGTTCGAGCACAAGACGGTCGGCGCCCTGCTCACGCACCTCGCCGACCACGACCGGCTGGACGAGGTCCCGCTGGACGACGAGGCCGGGGACACGACGACGCCGGTCCCGCTGCCGCCGATCTTCGCCTGGTGGCTGGAGAAGGCCGAGCAGCCCGCGGTACGCGACCACCTCACCATGAGCATGCGCTACCGGCTGGACGGCGGCCTCGAACCGGCCCAGGTGGAAGCCGCGTTGGCCGCGCTGGTCGAGCACCACGACGCGCTGCGGCTGCGCCTGGTCGAGGAGCCGGAGGGCCTGCGGCTGACCACCGGTGAGGCGGCCGCGGACAGCCTGCGGTTCGAAGTCCACGACCTGAGCGCCGACAGCGACAAGGAAGGCCTGCGGGCCGACGAGATCGAGAGCGGGCTGCACCGCGGGGTGAACCCCGGCGATGGGCCTGTGGTGCGCGCGGCCCTCCTGCGCTTGACCGACCGGCCGTACGCACACCTGGTGGTGGTGATCCACCACGCGGCCGTCGACGGGGTGTCCTGGCGGATCATCGAGGAGGACCTGCGCCTCCTGCTCGACGCACAGCGAGGTGCGTCCGATGACGCCGGAACGACACTGCCGGCCAGGACCCTTGGGTTCATGGACTGGGCCCGCAGGGTGGCCCGGCGGGCCCAGCAGGTCGACGGCCGTGCCCTGGCCGACGCCTGGCTCGCCCGGCTGGACCGCTCCTCGGGCACGCTGCCCGGCACACCGGCACCGGCCGAGCCGCTGCGCGAGGCGGATACGGTGATTCTGAACCGCACGGTGCCGTCCGACACCCTCGCCCGACTGGCCGACGCCAGCGTGAACGAGGTGCTGCTGACGGCGGTCGGCTGGAGTCTCGCCGAGTGGATGGGCGCCGACGCGGTGACGCTCGACGTGGAAGGGCACGGACGGCTGCAGCGGGACATGCCGGTCGACCTCTCCCGTACGGTCGGCTGGTTCACCTCGATCGCCCCGCTGTGCCTGGACATGGCCGGCTGCGCCGCTCCCGCCGAGGCGCTGCAGCGCGTACGCCGGGCGACGAACGAGCTGCGCGGGCGCGACCTGGAATGGGGCATGCTGCGCTACCTGGACGCCTGCCCGCCCGGCCACCCGTTGCGGTCGCTGCCGGAGAGGCAGGTGAGCTTCAACTACCTCGGGGTTTTCGACAGTTCCGAGGAGACGAATGCGCTGCTGACGACCGTGCCCGGCTCGCTCGGGGCGGAACAGAGCCCGGACGCGGAGCGTCACTACCTGATCGACATCGCGGCACAGGTGAGCGGCGGGCAGCTGGAATTCGCCGTCAAATACTCGTCCGAGGTGCACGCGACGGCGGACGTCGAACGCTGGCTCGACCGCTGTGAGACCACCCTGCGCCAACTGCTGACCGGTGACGCGGACGCCGACGTGGCCGACATCGACCAGGACGAACTGCTGCTGGCCCTCGAGGAAGTCGGCTTCGGCACCGAGGGCTAGCGCGTGTGCGGCGGCTCTCCCCCGGCCCGCCCCTCGCGGGTCACGGGAGCAGCCCGCCGCATGCGACACGCTCCGCGTACACCTAGGAGACATCTGCATGACCGACCAGGCTGGAACCGACCGTTCACGCTGGACCGCGCTGTACGTGCTCTGCGTGGGCGAGCTCATGATCCTGCTCGACGCGACGATCGTGAACGTCGCGCTGCCCTCGATCCGGCAGGACCTGGACTTCTCCCAGAGCGACCTCGCCTGGATCGTCAACGCGTACCTGATCGCCTTCGGCGGCCTGCTGCTGCTGGCGGGCCGGCTCGGTGACCTGATCGGCAAACGGCGCATCTTCCTCACCGGGCTGACCGTCTTCACGGTCGCGTCGCTGCTGTGCGCCGTCGCGCAGAACCAGCTCATGCTGATCGTCTCCCGGTTCGCCCAGGGCGTGGGCGGTGCGCTGACCTCCGCGGTGATCCTCGGCATGATCGTGACGCTGTTCCCCGAGCCCCGGGAACAGGCCAAGGCGATCGGCGTCTACGGGTTCATCACCGCCTCGGGCGGTTCCATCGGCCTGCTCGCCGGTGGTTCCCTGACCTCCGCAATGAACTGGCACTGGGTCTTCCTGATCAACCTGCCGGTCGGCGTGGCGACCGCGGCGCTGGCCGTGCGCCATGTCGCCGACCCCGAGGGCATCGGCCGGGGGCAGCGCGCCGACGTCCTCGGTGCCGCGCTGCTCACCGCCGGCCTGATGCTCGGCGTCTACACCATCCTCGAGGTCGGCACGTGGGGCTGGCTGTCGGCGCGGACGCTGGGTCTGGGCGCAGCGGCCATCGCCCTGGTGACCGGATTCCTGGTCCGCCAGCGGCTCATCGCCAACCCGCTGATGCCGCTGCGGCTTTTCCGCTCCCGGCACGTCAGCGGGGCGAACATCATCGAGCTGCTGCTGGTGGCCGGGATGTTCGGGGTGTTCTTCTTCGGCGCCCTCTACCTGCAACAGGTCCTGGAATTCGACCCGTTCCAGGTCGGCCTCGGCTTCCTGCCCGCGGCCCTCACCATGGGGGTGACCGCGCTGCGGCTGTCCGGCCCGTTCTCCCTGCGCTTCGGCCTGCGCACCACGCTCGTGACGAGCCTCGGCCTGATCACCCTCTGCCTGCTGCTCTACGCCCGGACCCCGGCGGACGGCAGCTACGCGGTCGACGTCCTGCCCGCCATGATCCTGTTCGGGCTCGGCGGCGGCCTGGGCTTCCCCAGTCTGATGGCCATGGCCATGTCCGATGCGACCGAGAGCGACGCGGGCCTGACCTCGGGGCTGCTCGCCACGAGCTACCAGGTGGGCGGAGCGGTCGGCCTCGCGGTGCTGACCAGCATCGCCACCGGGCGCACCTCCGGCCGTACCGCCGCGGGCGAATCGGCCGACGCGGCACTCAACTCGGGCTATCACCTCGCCCACCTGGTCGCCGCGGCCCTCGTCGTCCTCGCGATCCCGGTCACCCTCGCCGTTCTGCGGAAGACCCCGCAGCAGGACGACGCCGCGGCGGAAGGTGCGGCGGAGACCAACCGGACGTATGCCGAGGCGGACTGACGCCGCATCGGCGACCAGCGACCCGGACCGACACGGACCGGGGTCGCTCGGTGGCGCTCCGGGGCCGCCGGTAAAGTATGCGTCGGCTTCGCCTCGTTGCGAGAGCATGAAGTCCTCACACATGAACAGCGCTGCTCGATCGGGAAGGGCCGATGACTGTAGATGCGGACGCGCTGCGGCGTGAATTAGTCGATGACCTGGCATCCGCAGGCTCCCCGCCGCAGGTCGAGGACGTCCGGGTCAAGTACCTCGGGCAGAAGGGCCTGATCACCGGCGTCATGCGGGGAACCGACTTCAGCGCCCTGTCCGCCGAGGAGCGGCGCTCGGTGGGGCAGACCATCGGCAGTCTGAAGTCGTTCGCGGAAGCGGAGATCAGCGCCGCGCGCAAACGCGCCGAGACGCAGGCCGCCCGCGAGCGCCGCCGTGGTCTGGTCGACCTCACCATGCCGGGCACCACCGACCGCACCGGCAGCGTCCACCCGGTGGCGTTCATCCAGATGTTCCTCGAGGACATCTTCCGCGGCATGGGATTCATGGTCGAGGCGGGCTACGAAGTCGAGGAGGAGTTCTACAACTTCGACGCGCTGAACACCCCCGCCGACCACCCGGCCCGGGACATGCACGACACGTTCTGGCTGGACAACGGGTCGCTGCTGCGCACCCACACCTCGGCGACCCAGGTGCGTTCGATGCGCCGCTACGGCGCGCCGCTCCGGGCGATCTTCCCCGGACGCTGTTTCCGGTACGAGTCCACCGACGCCTCCCACGAGACCACGTTCCACCAGTGCGAAGGACTCATGGTGGACACCGATGTGACGGTGGCGACGGTGCTCGGCGTCATGAAGGCGCTGCTGGCCAAGGTGTTCGAGCGGGACGTGACCGTGCGGCTGAGGCCCGGTTACTTCCCGTTCGTGGAGCCCGGCTTCGAGCTGGACCTCGGCTGCCTGATCTGTGAAGGCTCCGGCTGCCGCGTCTGCAAGCGCACCGGCTGGGTGGAGCTGATGCCCTGCGGCATGGTGCACCCCAACGTGCTGAAGGCCGGCGGGATCGATCCCGAGGTGCACAGCGGTTTCGCGTTCGGCCTCGGGCTCACCCGACTGGCGATGATGAAGTTCGGCATCCCGGACATCCGGCTGTTCGGGGCGGGCGACATCCGCTTCTACGAGCAGTTCCCCGCGACCGTCTGACCAGCCGCCTGCTCCACCGCGCCGAACCGAGACGAGTGAACCGGACGCATGAAGATCTCCCTGAACTGGCTCTCCGACTACGTCGACCTGGGCGGGCTGACGCCCGAGGCCGTCGCCGACCGGCTCACCCTCGCCACGGCGGAGGTCGAGGGTTTCGACGTGGTGACGAACCGGGCCGACAGCGCCGTGGTCGCCCGCATCACCGCCGTGGAGCAGATCGCACCCGCCACTGACGACTCGCCGGGTCTGCGTGCCGTCACCGTCGACACCGGCACCGGCACCGGCCGGCACACCACGGTCACTTCGGCCGTCGACGTCGCCGAGGGCATGCTCGCCGCCTACGCGCCGGTGGGCGCAGAACTGCCCGCCGGACGCCTCGAAGCCGCCCGGGTCGGCGGCCGTACGAGCGAGGGGATGCTCTGCTCGCCCTCCGACATCGGCCTGGGCACCGCGTCAGACACCGTGCTCCGGTGCCCGCCGGGCAGCGAGCCCGGCACGCCGCTGTCGAAGTGGATCCCGCTGCGCGACGTGCTCGTGGAGATCGACAACAAGAGCCTCACCCACCGGCCCGACCTGTGGGGCCACTACGGCTTCGCCCGGGAACTGGCCGCGATCCTGCACCAGCCGCTGCGCCGGCTCGACGTCACGGACCTGGCCGCCTACGACGCGCTCCCGGAGTTCCCGGTCACCAACGAGGGCGGCGAGGACTGCCCCGTCGTCACGGCGTTCGCGGTGGACGTGGCCGACAACGCCGCGTCCCCGCTGGAAATCCAGGCCCGGCTGCACGTGCTCGGGCAGCGCACCTTCAACGTGCTGGTCGACCTCACCAACTACGTGATGCTGGAACTGGGCCAGCCCACCCACGCGTACGACCGGGACCGGGTCGGCTCGCTGCGTGTCGCACCGGCCCACGGGGCCGCCGCCTTCCGGACCCTGGACGACCAGGAGCGCAGCCTGGTCGCGGATGACCTGCTCATCTGGGGTGATGCGGGTCCGGTGGGCCTCGCCGGGATCATGGGCGGCCTGGACTCCGGCGTCAGCCCCGGCACCCGGCGGGTCCTTCTCGAAAGCGCCAACTTCCGGGCTGCCCGGGTGCGGCGTACGTCGATGCGTCTCGGCCTGCGCACCGACGCCGGCCAGCGCTTCGAGAAGAACCAGCCGCCGTCCGTGACCCGCCTGGCGACCGGCCGGATCGTGCGACTGCTCGACGAGGCGGGCGCCCGCCCGGAAGCGACGAGCCGGTTCACGGTCCGCGGGGACCTGCGGGACCGCGTCCGCACCGTCGAGATGGACGCCGGGCACGTACAGCGCTGCGCAGGGGCGGACATCTCCGACGCCCAGGTCGACGCGATCCTCACCGCGCTCGACTTCACCACGAGCAGGAAGGACGGCCGGCTGGTCGTCGGCGTACCGGCGTTCCGCGGCGAGCAGGACATCGCGATCCCGGCCGATGTCGTCGAGGAGGTGCTCCGGGTGTACGGCTACGGCGAGATCGAGCCACGGCTGCCGGAGGCACGGCTGGAGCCGGTCGACCCCAACCCGGCCATCCGGCGGGAACACAAGGCACGGCGTATCCTCGCCGGCGCCCACGGCTTCGCCGAGATGCAGACGTATCTGTGGACCGATGACGACTGGCTGAGCCGGATCGGCTTCGATCCGGGCGAGGTGCTGCGGCTGCGCAACCCGATCGCACCCGAGAAGGCCCGGCTGCGCACCACCCTGCTGCCCAATCTGTTCAAGGTCGCCCAGGACAACCTCGGCAACAGCGACGAGTACGCCGTGTTCGAGATCGGCCGGGTGATCCTGGTCGGGGACGGGCGGCACGAGGAGGTCAGCCGGCTCGCCGGGGTCAGCGTGCGGCCGAGCCGGGGCGTGGCGCTGGAGGACCACTACCGCGAGGTCAAGGGAGCGCTGGAGGCGGTGGTGCGCACCATCGGCCGGGGCACGCTGCGCGCCGAGCCGGACAAGGTGGGCGAGGGCGAGGCCCCCTGGCGGGTGCCGGACCTCACCGCGGTGCTCAGCGACGACTCCGGGCCGGTCGGTACGGCCGGTGTGCTGTACGGCCCGATCCTGGACACGGTGACCCCGCAGCGGCAGGCCGTCTGGTTCGAGCTCGACATCGACCGGCTGACCGGGCCGCTCTACGCCACGGAGCAGTACCGGCCGTTCTCGGTGTACCCGGATTCCCGCCAGGACTTCTCCGTGCTCTGGCCGGTGGCCGGGACGTACGCCGGTCTGGAGCGGACCCTGGACGAGTTCAGCCACCCGCTCGTGCAGCGGCGCGAGTTCCTGCTGAGCTACAAGGGCAAGGGGCTGGAACCGGGGATCGGCAGCTACACGTTCCGCTACTGGCTGGCCCACCCCGAGCGCACCCTGTCCGGCGAGGACCTCGAGGAGTTCCGCGCAGGCTTCCTCCGCTTCCTCGACAGCCGGGAACTCAGCCTGCGGTAGAGCTACCGGGACTACGGCGTGGACCTGCCGCCACCGACGACCTGACGGAAAAGCGACATCTTTGCGGACGAGTGCGACGGCGCTGAGTCAAAACCGCGTCAGGTCCGTACTTACCGGCGCGACACCGCGGCGAGCATCCTCCAGGGTCCCGAGGCCGCTCGGTATCGCAACCGGGAGAGACCGACGGACGGGTGAGGTCATCTTGTGGGGGACAGCGGGATGCCTCGGCGCGCAACGGCCGTGGCCCGCTGGCCGAAGGACGGCTCCCGCGTCCTGTTTTCCTTCATCTGCGAGGTGTACGCATGTCTCGAGCAAGGCGGACCAACAAGCGTCGTTTTCTGGGAGTCGGACTGGCGGGTGCGGCCCTCATCACGGGGGCCGTGGCGACGGGTGCGGCCATGGCGGGGGAGGACGGCGAAGCCGGCGCATGCTCGTCCCTGGACCCGAAGTCGTCCGAGGTGGCCGCGAAGGCGCAGCAGGGCGGCGTCGTCGACCCCGCACAGCTGGACGGGCAGTTGGCCGGGCTGATGGCACTGGTCGGGGCTGAGCCGGACAGTCTGCAGAACCTCGACGACGCCCTGCGCGCGCTCCCGTCCGACAAGGCCGCGGTGGGGATCGAGGACATCGAGTTGGGCGGTGACGAGGCGCCGAAGGTCACGCTCAAGTCGCTCGACGGGAAGACGCCCGAGGCATGGGCGAAGGCCAACCCGAACGTCGACCTCCAGCCGTTCAACTCGCAGCTGGCCTCGGCAGGCGAGGGCCTGGCCGCGCTCCTCGGCGGCTCGGGGGGCCTGGAGAACCTTCAGGCGGCCTTCGGCCAGATAGCGGTGAACAACGCCATCGACATCGAGGACGTCGACATCGAGGACGTCGAGCTCGAACTCAAGAAGGCCGAGTCGGGCAAGGTACAGGTCAAGGCCAAGTCCCTCACCAACTGCGAGGAGTAGGCACCGGAGAAGGACCTCGTATGTGGGGGCGGGACGGCCACGCCGCCCGCCCCCACCGCCGCTGGATGGCCAATGTCACACCAGGGTGCGCGACTTGTGTCGCTCCGCCCGATCTCCGGGTGGTTGTCACTAGGGTTGGGTGGATGGGGATACTTAGCGAGCTCATCCGCGGGGAGGTCTGGTGAGCAGGCATGACGTCACCGATGAGCAGTGGGAGGGGCTTGCCGATGTCGTACCGCTGCGCGGCGGCGACGCCTGGCCGTCCTGGCCGGGCGAGCCCACGCTCCCCGGCCGGGGGCGGCCGGACGAGGGGAACGAGCGGGATGCACGGCGCTTCGTCGTTCTCCGAGTTCAGTGCTTTTCCGACGCCCGGCAGGTCGCCGAGTATCTGATGGGGCAGGTGCCGGTGCTGCTGGACCTCACGGGCGCGGAGGCGGACGTCGCCAAGCGCGTCCTGGACTTCTCCAGCGGTGTCACCTTCGGCCTGAGCGCGCGGATGCACCGTGTCGACAGGAACGTCTTCCTGCTGACCCCGGCCGGTACCGAGGTCGAGCAGCCCCGGCTGGGGGCGGCGGCGGGGGCTGTCGACTGATCGGGTAGCCCGATCGTAGGAAGACCGGGGCGGTGGAACGGTTCGGCTGACCGGCGGCTGCGTACGGTCCGCTCATGGACGCAACCCGCCTGGGCGCAGGGACGGCCACCGCCCCCGCCGCCTGCACCACTACCACCACCTTCGCCACGCCCGCCGTTCCCGGAACCGCCGCGGTTGCTGTTCCCGGAACCCCCGCGGTCGCCGTTCGGGGAACTCCCGCGGTCGCCGTTCCCGGAACCGCCGCGGTCGCGGCCGACCGCCCTGCGGTGACCGAACTGCGGCTCTCCTCCTACAAGTCGCACCGTGGCGCCGCCTTCCCGCTCACCCCGCTGACCGTCCTCGCCGGGCCCAGCGGCAGTGGCAAGTCCAGCGCGCTGGAGGCGTACGCGGCACTCTCGCGGCTCGGCGGCGGCGCGTCCCTCGGCGAGGTGTTCCCGGACGCCGCGGCCTGCGTGCCCGAGCGGGCGCGGCCGGACGCCCAGGGACGGCGCGGGATCCGGATCGGCTGCACGGTGGAAGGGCCTGCGGGCGAGGTACGTCTCGATGTCGCCGTGCAGGTCGAGCCCGAACTCCGTGTGGTGGGCGAGCGGTTGACGGGCAACGGGCAGGTGCTGCTGTCCACCGCGCTGCGCGACCCCGGGCGGCGTACCGTGCAGGCCGCCTGGCACACCGCGGGCTCCGTTCCGGTGACGCGGGCGCCGCTGCCGGACGACCGGCTGGGTACGGCGCTGCTGCCGCTGCGGGTCGCGGGCAAGACCGCCGGCCAGCGCATGGTGCTGGACGCCGCGGAACAGGCCGTCGTGGCGCTCCGCTCGGCCTTCGTCTGCGACCCGCGGCCGGACCGGATGCGAGCGCCTGTCCCGGTGGGGGAGGGGAGGCTGCAGGCCGGCTGCGGCAATCTGGCGGAGGTGCTGCGGCGGACCCGCGCGGAGTGCACGACCCGGCACGCCGCCCTGGTCGCGGCGTGCCATACGGGGTGCGCGGGAGCGGTGGAGGACCTGGCGGCCGAGGAACTGGGCGACGGGACCGTACGAGCTGTGCTGGACCGGGGAGCG
Organism: Streptomyces sp. 8N616; assembly: GCF_052246385.1. Classification (NCBI taxonomy): domain Bacteria; kingdom Bacillati; phylum Actinomycetota; class Actinomycetes; order Kitasatosporales; family Streptomycetaceae; genus Streptomyces; species Streptomyces sp. 8N616. The sequence continues at coordinate 39,105 of NZ_JBQQBY010000005.1, forward strand.
CTCGGTGTCACGCCCGTCGGGCGGCTGGGGGACGGGGAGTTGCGGTATCTGGCCCTGGCGCTGGTGCTGCTGACCGGGCCCGGTGTACTGGAGATGGACCCGGCCGCCGAGGTGCTGCCCGCCCGGCAGGCGCTCACGGTCCTCGCGGACGGCCTGGACCGCTGCCTGGACCGGCGGCAGGTGCGGGAACTGCTCACGCTGGCCGTACAGATGGGGGAGCGGGGGCATGTGCGGCTGGTCGGGGCGGTGCAGGACGGGGGCAGCGCCGCGGGGGTGGAGGGGGTGTCGGTGGTAGACCTTGGGTGTGAACGAGGCCGCTGACTCCCCTGATTCCGCTGACTCCGCTGATTCGTCCGGCTCCGCCGGCTCCGCCGACTCCTCCCGTGAGGCCGTCCGCGAGACCGCCCATGAGACGGCCTGTGAGCCGGTCCATGAGACAGGACCCGATGACGTGCCGTCGCTGCAGCGCAGGCTGTCCGCGTTCGCGGCGGCGCGCGACTGGCAGCCGTACCACACCCCGAAGAACCTGGCCGCGGCGCTGAGCGTCGAGGCGTCGGAACTGGTGGAGATCTTCCAGTGGCTGACGCCCGAGGAGTCGGCGCGGGTGATGGAGGATCCGGGGACGGCGCACCGGGTGACCGACGAGGTCGCGGACGTACTGGCGTATCTGCTGCAGTTCTGCGAGGTGTTGGGGGTCGACGCGCTCGCGGCCCTGGCGGAGAAGATCGACCGGAACGAGCGGCGCTTTCCGATTCCGGAGAGTAAGCGCCCTGGTCGTCACTCTTTGGAGTGAGCGAGGCGTGGACCGGGGCACAGTTGTCCACAAAATTCGGAATCCCCCTAGCTTTTCTGGCCGTTGTCCATCACGCTGGGTAGTGGTCGGGTGACAGCTCCCGGCCGGTAGCCGCACAGAGCGTAAGGGGGACGCGCGGATGGATGCGGTTCGGTTGATCGGGGCCACTCGGCATGCCCTGGCCCAGTCGCTGGCGGCCGAGGAGATCGTGGCCGAGGCGTGGCAGGCACAGGCGCTTGCCCAGGCCGTGGGCAGCCACCTCGCGGCCAACGGCCCACTCGAGCTGCGGTCGGAGGCGCGCGGGCTGAGCGAGGCGGGTGGCCGGGCGTGCGGGGCGCTGCACCGGCACGGGTCCGACCGCGCGCGGGCGGCGCAGCTGTCCGCGGTGCAGGATCCGCGGAGCGTGCTGATCGTGCTCGGCGGGCTGCTCGGAGAAGTGGGCATAGCGCTGGTCGGGGTGGCCTGCGCGGCGGACGAGGAGACGCTCTACTGGCAGTGCATCGAGGCCATCGACGCCGCCGACGAGTCCAGCGACCGGGTGCGCGGGCTGCTGCGGCAGCTGGCGGCCCGCGAGCGCCTGCAGCCGGACTCCGCGGCGGAGTCGTCGTGAGGAGGTGCAGGATGGAGCCATGGATCTTCGAATCTTCACCGAGCCCCAGCAAGGGGCGGGCTACGACACCCTGCTCGCGGTCGCCAAGGCCACCGAGGACCTCGGGTTCGACGCCTTCTTCCGCTCCGATCACTACCTGCACATGGGATCGGCCGAGGGTCTCCCGGGGCCCACCGACGCCTGGATCACGCTGGCCGGGCTCGCCCGGGAGACGCGCCGGATCCGGCTCGGCACGCTGATGACCGCGGCGACCTTCCGGCTGCCCGGCGTCCTGGCCATCCAGGTCGCCCAGGTCGACCAGATGTCGGGAGGCCGGGTCGAACTGGGCCTGGGCGCGGGTTGGTTCCAGGAGGAGCACCGTGCGTACGGCATTCCCTTCCCCAAGGAGAAGTTCGCGCGGCTGGAGGAGCAGCTGGCGATCGTCACCGGTCTGTGGGAGACGGAGGTGGGCAAGACCTTCACCTTCGACGGCGAGTACTACCAGCTCGAGAACTCCCCGGCGCTGCCGAAGCCCGCGCAGTCCAAGGTGCCGGTGCTGATAGGCGGGCAGGGCGCGACCCGTACGCCGCGGCTGACCGCGCGGTACGCGGACGAGTTCAACATGCCGTTTGCGTCCGTGGAGGACAGTGAGCAGCAGTTCGGGCGGGTGCGGGCCGCCGCCGAGGCGATCGGCCGCAGCGGGGATGACCTCGTGTACTCCAACGCGCTGGTCGTCTGCGTCGGCAAGGACGACGCCGAAGTCGCACGCAGGGCCGCAGCCATCGGCCGCGACGTGGACGAGCTGAAGGAGCACGGGCTCGCGGGCTCACCGGCGGAGGTCGTCGACAAGATCGGCCGCTACGCCGGGACCGGCTCCTCCCGGATCTACCTCCAGGTCCTGGACCTCGACGACCTGGATCACCTGGAGCTGATCTCCTCCCAGGTGCAGACCCAGCTCGGCTGACGCACCGCGGAGAACTCGCCCGACGCACCGGTTCGTCTGCGGAGAGGAACCCGAGGAGCACCTGGAACGTGGCTGAGGAGCACTGAGATGCCCGTCCACACCCCCGCCGTACCGCTGGCCTCCGCCCTCGCCGAAGGGCCGGTCGTGCTGGACGGCGGGCTGTCCAACCAGCTTGCCGACCAGGGGTGCGACCTGTCCGACGCGCTCTGGTCGGCACGGCTGCTGGCCGACGCCCCCGAGCAGATCGAGGCGGCGCACACGGCGTATGTGCGGGCGGGCGCGCGGGTGCTCATCACGGCCGGTTACCAGGCGACGTACGAGGGCTTCGCCCGGCGGGGACTGGGGCGGGAGCAGACCTCCGCGCTGCTGCGGCGCAGCGTCGAGCTGGCCCGGCAGGCCGCGGAGGCCGTACCGGACGACGTATGGGTGGCGGCCTCAGTCGGCCCCTACGGCGCGATGCTCGCCGACGGCAGCGAGTACCGCGGCCGTTACGGGCTGAGCGTGCGCGAGCTGGAGCGCTTCCACCGCCCGCGGATCGAGGCGCTCTGCGGCGCGGAGCCGGATGTGCTCGCCCTGGAGACCGTGCCGGACGCGGACGAGGCGGAGGCGCTGCTGCGCGCGGTCGAGGGAACCGGGGTGCCGGTCTGGCTGTCGTACACCATCGCGGGCGAGGCCACCCGCGCGGGACAGCCGCTGGACCAGGCCCTCGCACACGCCGCGGACCACGACCAGGTGATCGCGGCGGGCGTCAACTGCTGCGACCCGCGCGACGCGGACCGCGCGGTGGAGATCGCCGCGGAGATCACCGGCAAGCCGGTCGTCGTCTACCCCAACAGCGGGGAGACGTGGGACGAGCGGGCCCGTTGCTGGCGGGGCGGGCCCACCTACGACCCGTCCCGGGCACGGGACTGGCGAGCCGCGGGCGCCCGCCTCATCGGCGGCTGCTGCCGCGTGGGCCCGGAGCGGATCGCCGAACTGGTGCGGCAGCTCAAGGGTTAGGGCAGGGTTAGGGCCTGTCGTCAAACGTGCGGCCTGCGGGCGATGCCTGGTACGCACCCCCATGCCGCTTGCTGAATGTCCTCGTAGCCACGTACGAGGACATTCCGGCGCCCGCGTCGCGGTCGCACGCACCAGACCCCGCGCGGCCCGCCCTTCGGGCGAACGACCTCACCCTTGACGAGAAGCCCTACCTGGCCCGGCGCCGGTACTGCCCCGGGGCCACTCCGTATTCCCTTTTGAACGCCTTGGCGAAAGCGAACTCGGAAGTGTAGCCGGCACGTTGGGCGACCGCGCGCATCGGCAGGTCCTCCTCGCGCAGCAGGCGGCCCGCGATCGTCATGCGCCACCACGTCAGGTACGCGAGCGGGGAGCGGCCCACCAGTGCGGTGAACCGCCGGGCGAACGGCGCCCGCGACAGGCCGCCGCGCGCCCCCAGCGACTGAACCGTCCACGGGTGCTCCGGATCGCCGTGGATCGCGCGCAGCGCGCGCCGACCGCCGGGTCCGACAGTGCCGCCGACCAGCCCGTAGGAGGGCCGCCGCCGAGCCGCTCGCGCAGCCACCAGGCGCGCAGGATGTACAGCAGCAGCGTGTCGATCAGCGACGTCACGATCGTGTCGGAGCCGGGCTGCGGCTCCTCCAGCTCCATGCCGAGCAGCTCGACGGCCGCGCGCAGCGAGCGGTGCGAGCCGACCCGCGCGGGCACGTGCACCACCTCGGGCAGCTTCAGCAGCAGCGGGTGTGCGCGGGCCCGGTCGAGCTGGTAGGCACCGCACAGCAACACCGCCGTCGGCCGGTCGCCGTCCGGTTGCGGCGGAGTCGGCAGCGGGGGCCAGGAACCGTCCGGCTCCAGAGCGAACTCCTCCAGCGCTACGCCCGGTTCGCTGGCCAGCGCGTGCCCGCGCCCGTGCGCGAGGAACACCACGTCGCCGGGGCCGAGCGCGACCGGCTCGGCGCCCCCAGAAGGGATCAGCCACGCGGACCCCTGCAGCACTGCGACTCGGCTACGAGGCCGCGGGCGTCGTCGGGTCGGTCGGCGAGGAGGTGACGGAGTTCGCCGCGGGCAATCCGGTGATGACCGGGCCCGGCATCGAGATGAGCGCACAGGGCGTGTAGGCGGAGCGGGTCGTGCTGCCCGAGACCGCCGTCGTATCGCGCCCCGAGTCGGTGGACGCGGTCGCGGGTGCCGCGGCCTGGCTCACGTACACGACGGCGTACGGGGCTCTGCTGGAGACGGCCGGCCTCCGGCCCGGTGACCACGTACTGATCACGGGCGCGTCCAGCGGGTGGGTACGGCGGCGATCCAAGTGGCCCGGCGTATCGGCGCGGTTCCTCTGGCCACGACGCGCACGGGGGCGAAGAAGCGGGAACTGCTGGACCTCGGGGCTGCCCACGTCATCGTCTCGGAGGGGGAAGACGTGGCGAGGGAGGCCAGGCGGCTCACCGGCGGCCGCGGTGCCGAGGTGATCTTCGACGCGATCGGCGGCCCCGGCTTCCGCCCGCTGGGCGAGGCCCTTGCGGGGCGGGTTGATGAAGTAGCCCGTTCCGACGTGCAGTTCCCCGGCGCCTCGGCGAGCGCGCGCATGTTCGCCATGATCTTGTGGTGGTCGTCGCGCTGGTGCATCTGGACGTGCAGTTCCACTACAGGCCGCTGGCCACACCGAGGCCGCCGCATGGCCGTATGGCCCCCATGAGACATCCCTCATCTCTCCTCCACCGGTGCCCTCGGGCTCATTCGGGCCTGCGGATCCGGCAACCGTGCCGACTCCTTGTGCCCAAGGTGGGCCATTCGGGGTCAATCTTCGGAGTGAATGGCAAGAGGTTTGAAGTAAGGGATGCGACGTTGAGGAAGCAGTGACAGGAGGTCTCCAGAGCGCCGCTAAAATTCATCGAAGACCCCAGGTGATCGTCGGCATGGCCGCTTCCGAATATTCTGGTGCCGCTGGTAAGCCACGTCTCCTGCGGTGGCTGACCCGTATCCGCAGGGACCTCCACACCCGTCGGGTGATGGGGAAAGGCTTCGACCAGTCGCGAAAGTGGCGGGTACCCAAGAGAGGCTTGCGCGTCCCCGCCGTCGTCCTGACGATCTGCGGTGCCGTCATTCTACTTGCCCTGGCAGGCCTGGCCCTGGTCACGGTCATTGACGAACCCGAGACGGGACTCTGGTCGATCCTTTCCGATGCGGAGGATCGATGTCAAAACCACGGCCTGTCCTGTGGAATTCTCTCAACGATCTTTATGCCGCTGCTCACCCTCGCACTGGCCACCGTCACGTATCTGGTCTTTCGCTTCACTCGGGTGCGAAAGTCCTATCTGCGCAAGGCGCATCGGAAGCCGCACGAACTCGTAGAGACAGCGGGCAGCATCTTCGGGAACGTGGTCGGTCGCGACCAACTGTGTTCTGTCCTCATGGAGGATCTGCGGGATCGCCAGTTCCGGCGGACACACGTGGTCGTCGGCGGAGTCGGCACTGGCAAGACGGCATTGATGGTCCTACTCACGGAGAAGCTCGCCGCGCAACACGCCGTTCCCATTCCACTCCGCTTGCGCGATGCCGGAACAGATCTTGACTTCCATCAACTGGCCTTCGACCGCTTCTGCAGAGAGGTGCAGGCCGACCTGCGCTCGAGTAGCGAAGGAGAGAAGGTGTGGCGGCGACTATGCCAGCAAGGGCGGATTGTCGTGCTGGCCGATGGTCTCGAGGAGGCAATGACCGACGGAGACCTGGCTGAGGAACGCGCCACCGTCATCCGGCTTGCCATCCGCCGGGCCAACGATGAAGAGCTCCCGCTGATCATTGCATCACGGCCGCACGATTCCCTCAGGGGGATGGAAGCGTCTGTCACCGATCTCGAACCGCTGAGCGAAGAGGCGGCGCTCAGCTACATCGCATACGGCGTCGGCTGGGAGGACCGGCAGCGACTTGACTGGATCGTCGAGACGGCCGGCATCGCCGAGGCACCCATGTATCTACAGATCGCCAGCGACCTCCATCGAGAAAGGCTACTGGAACACGCCTTGCCCGGGTCTGCGGACGAGGCGGTGGAGACACGTGGTGGCGATCAGGCAGCGCTGAGATTCAACCTGCTCGACACCTGGATCAAAGCACTCATCATCGGCCGCTTCCACCCGGAGCTCACGCTGAGCCAGGAGGAACGGCGGGTGACGATCGAATACCTCTCGGCATTGGCGTGTGTCGGACTCGCAAACGACGCGTCGGAGGTCAAGTTCGCCGACCTCGTGGATGGATACAGGCCGTCGAAGAAGCCAACGCAGCCGACGGAATCCGACGAGCCTAAGAAGCCGCCCTACGCGGAGATCTGCCGAGAACTCAAAAGCAGGCTCAAAGGAAGCAAGCTCGACATTCGCCTCGCCGCGACCTGGGGCGCCCAGATGGGGCTGGTGGAGATCCGCGGTGACCGTGTCCGCTTCCAGCACAGCATCATGCAGGCACACCTCGGAGCGCGGTTCATGAATGCCGTGATCCACCAGAATGTGCCGGAAAGGGCAGAGCGCGGCACGTACTTCCCGGGAGCGCTCGAGGACCCGGGGCGTGAACTGTTGATCGCCATGGTTCTCTACTCCCGAACCCTCAATGGGTCGTGCACCCACGAGCAGACACCCACGGGCGAAGGGACACTCGGCGGTGGGGAAGCGTGGTGCCCGGTCTCCGGTGCACGGGACATTCTCGTCAACGCCGCCGGCCAGGCGCGGAAGGCGGGGAAACGGCAGACGGATGGGCAAGAACCGCACGGCTCCGACAACCCACTCCGCCTAAGCCAGGGTCACCACACCAAGGCTCTTGAGCTGTACACGGCTGCGCTCGAGATCGACAGCGTGGACGTGCAGTCGAAGCAAAAGGCGATCGCATGGGAGCTACTCGAGTGCTGGCCGGACCTGCGAGCTCGGGATACACACACCTTGCAGACGGCCAAAGCGCTGTTGGTGAGACGTTTCGGGGACGCGCTGCGCGGTCTCGCCCGAAGGGGAAACAGCAATCCCGCCTATAAGGAGCTCTTCACGATCGCCAGCCTTGAACCGTCGTACGCGATCCGGGTGGCCATCGCACAGGAGATCGGAGCCGGCGGTGACGTCGCCTTCGCCGCGCTGCATCCCTGCCTCCGCGGGCCTGAGGAAGCCGACGATCAGCCGGTGAAGCGCGAGAAGGACTGGCAAGGGACGCTCTGGGAAGAGCAGCAGCAGGACATCGAGGCAGAGATGCGCAGCGAAGAGCCTTCCCGGGCGGAGGGAAGGATCGTGCGCCAGAAGAGGGAGCTGAAGGAACAGGAGAAGAAGCGGGACGAAGACCTCAAACGTGAGTGTGAAGAGCGCGACGCCGAGGAGCGGACATTCCGCAACAATATCCTCTGTGCCTGGCTCATCCCCCTGCTCGTGGGCTCGGTCACCACCAAACGTCACCACGACACGCCATTCGCGTTCCTCGAAAGCTGGGTGCAACGAGTGGGCGCAGGCGGAGAGAACCATGGGGGGAGCCTGGACCTGACCGTGGAAGTGGCCCTCGCACAGGGTTTCAAGTTCGCGGCCAACCGACGGCATCGCCACCCGCACGCCCGTCCGGCGGCACGGGAGTACCTCGCCGAGCAGGCATGGGAAATGCTCAAGCGCACGCGGTTCTGGTTCTCCCGGCTCACGCTCCTGCATGCCCTGACCCTTTGGGCGCTGCCGGACGGTCCTCACGTGCCACCACCCGAGCGTGGGCACGGTTCGGATCCGGCGGAACAGGTACGGCAATGGCTCGCACTCCCGGACGGGGAGCGACAGCACCCCTTTGTCGAGGCGGCCGCCGAGCTCTCGGTCTGGACCCTTGAAACCCGACGGCCCGAACGGTTCATGTGGATCGATGAGAGTGGCGTCGTCGCTCACGTCGGCTCTGAGACGGCCCCACAGGGCGAATCACGGAAACACCACTTGTGGATCCCGCCGTCCACGGGGTGGAGCGCGTTGCATCCGAGCGCCCGGCAGCTCCTGGCTGACGTGCTCCTGCTACTCAACCTCGCTGAGAGAGGTGATTGGCCCAAAGACCGGCTCCGGCGCCTGCACCACACGGACCGCCCGGATCTGCCACCGTGCCTCACTCATGATCGCAGCCCTCTGGCCCCAAGCCGGACGGTGGTCAGCACAGCTACCTCGCAACCGGGGTCGAACTGCAGGGACGACTGCTCCTTCGAGCTATGTCCCTATCCCCCCGCCGGCCTCGAGGGCCACCGGGTGGAATTGAACGCGGCCTTCTGCCGGGCGCAGGCAACACAGCTGTCACGATCTCTGTTCGCTCGCAGGGCGATGTGGCAGAGAAAGACGGATGTAACGGACCTGAGGCAGTTTTGGGAGCTCATGGGAAAGCGAGGGCAGCCTGCCACATGACGGCCGTCCGGCCAGTCCCGATGGTCTACAACACCGCTCCTGCCGCTCGGCCGGCGCTGGGGCGGCACAGGACCGCCGCACGGCGGGCCTCCGGCTCCCGGGGGGTGCGGCACACCCGGGTGAACGGCGGCCTGGCTGCCACTGCCGATGCGCCGGAAACTGACGCCAGGACGCCCACCGGAGGCGCGCCTCATCCCGGCCCTTGTAAGGACGCAGCCAACTTCTCCGTCGGTGCGAGGTTCTGTCGGGCCACGTCCTCGTCCGACGGCGTGAGCTCTCCCGCCGACGAGCGCAGCAGTGTGAACGCCTCGGCGGTCGGGCTGGCCGGTTCCGCCTGGTAGACGACGAGTTGCTGGTGGGGGGCGCCGTTGACGGTGAAGGCGGAGAACTGGATCTCCAGGTCCCCCACCTGAGGGTGCCTGAGGTTCTTGCCCTCCTGGGCCTTGCTCTTCACCTCGTGCCTGGCCCACAGCTCAGCGAACTCGCCGCTCTGCTCTGACAGGGTCTCCACGACCTCAACGATCCGGGGGGACTCGGGATCATATCCGTACGCCGCGCGGAGTTCCGCGACGCAGGAGTGTGCGGCCCGGTCCCAGTCCGGGTAGAAATCGCGGCCCGCCGGGTCGACGAACACCATACGGGCGAGATTGTCGAATCGCTCGAAGCCGCTGTGCAGCGCGATGGCGAGGGCATTGCACGCCAGAACATCCAGGGCGGGGCCAAGGGCGAAGGCCGGGGTCTGGGACCAGCCGTCCATGAGCCGCAGAAGCTGGGGACTGACGTCCGCCTGGCCGTGGCGGCGCCGCCATGAACCGCCGAGGGTGAGCCTGCGCAGGTGGTCGGCGGCTTCCTCGTCCAGTTGCAGCGCCTGGGCAAGGGCGTCGAGGACCTGTGACGAGGGGCTGGCCTCCCGGCCCTGCTCGAGCCGCATGTAGTAGTCCGAACTCACGCCGGCCCGCAGGGCCACCTCCTCCCGTCGCAGCCCTCGCACACGGCGGCGACCGCCCGCGGGCAGCCCCACATCCTCCGGGCTGAGGGCTTCGCGCCGCGCTCTGAGGAACTGGCCCAATGGCGATGCGTCGCTCATGGCTTCAGGCTAGGCGATCGGGACCGCGGCCGGGCGCCGCGATCAGCGAATGACGGGATGGCGGAGACGGCACGGGCGCCGGCGTCCTCAGCGGCGTCGAAGTACGCGACCCAGTCCGGCACGGCGTCGCCGAGGCCGCGCCGAGCGCACCAGCCTGCTCGCTCCCGGGGACAGCGTGCGTTGACTTGGAGGCGCGGCCGGCCGTCGTTCTCCGTTACCGTCCCCGGCTGGAATCGTCGGCGGGTTGTGGCATGGCCTGGATGCCGATGGTCGTCAGGAGCGCGAACTGCTCCGACGTCGCGGTGCCTGGCGGTGCCGAGTAGGCGGCGATGCGCAGGTCGCTGCCGGGCACAGTGAGGGTGTCGCAGTCCACGGTGACGGCTCCGAGATCCGGGTGGTGGACGATCTTGCTGTCAGTGGTGTGGAAGCCCACGGTGTGGGAGGCCCACAGCTCGCTGAAGCGGTCGCTTTCGCGTCGCAGGTCGGCGATCAGTGATCGCAGTGGCTTGTCCTGCGGGTAGCGGGCGGTGGAGGAGCGGAGATCGGAGACGAGAGCTATTTCGAACCGGACCTGCTGCTCGTGGGTGTGTGTGGCGCGGCTGGGCAGGCCGGTGAAGTGCCGCCAGGCGATGTTCCGTTCCCTTCCTCGCCAGGCGGACGGGTCGCCGACGAGGGCGGCCCACAGGGGGTTCCAGGAGATGAGGTTCCAGGAGGCGTCGTGGACGCTGAGCGGGGTGTGCCGCAGTTGGTCGAGCAGCCGCTGGACGCTGGGCGGGATGTACGGGGAGATGTCTCCGGCGGCAGGCGGGGCCTGACCGGCGAGCCGGAAGAGGTGGTCGCGCTCGGGCTCCGAGAGGCGCAGGGCGCGGGAGAGGGAGGCGAGGACCTGGGCGGAGGGCGAGGTGGCGCGGCCTCGCTCCAGACGGACGACGTAGTCGACGGAGAGGCCGGCCAGCTGGGCCAGCTCTTCTCGCCGCAGTCCGGGCGCTCGCCGGACACCGCCCGTCGGGAGTCCGATGTCCTGGGGACTGGTCCGGTCGCGCCATTGGCGCAGTGCTATGCCCAGGGCCGCGTGGTCTTCGCTCACCATGCCATTATCCGCCCGGCGTCCCGCCATAGCCTGGTACTGCCGGACCCCCCGCTGGTCGGGGCTCTGTCTGTCCACGTGTACGGCGCGCACGCTGAAGGACATGACAGTCACCGTAATCACCGGAGCGAACAAAGGGCTCGGTTTTGAGACCGCCCGTCGGCTCATCGAGCAGGGACACACCGTATACGTGGGCGCGCGTGACGCCCGCCGGGGGGAGGAGGCCGCGAGGGCCCTGGGGGCCCGCCCGCTGCTGATTGACATCACCGATGACCAGTCCGTCACCGCGGCGGCCGAAGCCGTGCGGGCCGAGGCCGGACACGTCGACGTTCTGATCAACAACGCCGGCATCGCCGGTCCGGCCTCGCCGACCGGCGAACTGACGGCCGCAGATCTTCAGCAGGTGTACGACACCAACGTCTTCGGAGCAGTGCGTACCGTTCGCGCCTTCCTGCCCCTGCTCGAGGTCGCGAACAGCCCGGCCATCGTCAATGTCAGCAGTGGCCTCGGATCGCTCGCCATCAACGCCGATCCGGCCGCCTACACCGCCATCCTTCCGGCCTGGGCCCCGCTTCTCGCCTACAACTCCTCCAAAGCGGCCCTGAACATGTTGACCGTGCTGTATGCGCAGAAATACACTCAAATCCGGCTTACTGCCGTCGATCCCGGGTTCACCGCAACAGACCTCAACGGTCACCAGGGCACGCAAAGCGTCGAGGAGGGAGCCGCGGTGATCACCGCTGCGGCCACCGCCGGTCCGGACGCGCCTACCGGCACCTTCCTCGGAGCCTCGGGACCCGTGCCCTGGTGAGCTTCCCGGCAGCCGCTGCACCGCCGGCCACCCGGCACCACCTCATCAGCCCCATTCGGCCCTCCGGGCCGCCTCGCGCAGGGAGAGACAGCATGACCACGGCCCACGACACCGCTCTCGACGTCGCCAAGCGATTTTTCACCGCCTTCGAGGGACGCGACCGCGACGGCGTACTCGACGTGCTCGCGCCCCATGCCAACATCACCATCCCGCTGTCCATCGAGGGCACGCCCGAGCCCTGGTACGTCTTCGACGGCCGGGAGCACGTCATGGGGTACATCGACTCGGTCGTGGCGAAGTTCGACCGCATCGCCTTCCTCGACAAGGTCTACACGGTGAGCGAGGACGCCAAGTCGGTATTCCTGCAGGCCAACGGAGATATCCTCTCCACGGCGGAGCAGCTGGTCTACCGCAACGTGTACATCTTCCGGGTCGACATCGAGGACGACAAGATCGTCAAGGTGTGGGAGTACGCCAACCCCGTCGCGTATGCCAACCTCGGCATCGAGAACTCGGAAGCCGAAGCAACCGCCCAGGCACGCTGATCCCGGCCGCTGCCCGGAGCCTTGAGTTTCGGACAGCGGAACCCTGCCTCACTTCGTCTCGGTGAGCAGTTCGCGCGTCTCGTCCATGCCCTCATGGTGTGCCGAGCCCGCCGCGCGGCCCGCCGCAGCCACCCCGGCTCAGCCATTGCCGCGGCATACGCGGCTCGTTGGGCCGATCCCGGACGGCCAAGCGGCACCGCAGCGAGATCCGTGATCTGACCGGTCGGCGCGAGTGAACCGGCACCGGCCTGGTGAAGCTGAGCTCGTGGCTCGTCGATGAGATCTGGCACGACGAACGGCGCGGGGAGCCGATCCGCGCCGAACTCCTGGGGCACATGCGCGTCGAGCGGATCGAACCGCCGACATCCCACCAGGTCACGACGCTGATCCGCTCCGCGCGGAGTGAAGCGGACCGGACGGCGCACAGGTCCGCGAATCTTCTTGAGGCCGGCGGCGTCCGGCTCGGTGTCGGCTCCGGCCGGGTCGGTGAAGACCAGGGCGTCCAGCCGCCGCGCACACCCGCCTTGCGCTGAAGGCGGGCGGCGACCTCGTCCATCGCGCGGTCCTCGGCCTGGCGGAGCGCACCCACGATCACTCCCGCACCCCACGATCGGGCCCGATAGGTGCCATCGGGAGGCCGCCGCCTTTGCCGGGGTGGCGGCGGACGTGCCGCGTGGCGGCCGGGTCCCCTCCTGCCATGAGGAGAGGTGCGGGGCACCCAGGACCGCGGCACCTGGACGAACGGCGGCCTGGTTACCTCGCGCCAGTGAGGCGACCGTAGACGCAGGACGAGCCGTCCCGGCGCGTCGCCGCTTCCGCTTCCGCTTCCGCTTCAAGGAGTCTCATTCATGGCCATATCAACCGCTCGGAAAATCGTTCTCATCAGCGGCGCCAGCAGCGGTATCGGGGAGGCAACCGCCCGGCTGCTCGCCGCGCGAGGTCACCATGTCGTGTTGGGCGCCCGCCGCACCGAGCGGCTCAAGGAGCTCACCGAGGACCTCCATACAGACGGCCACAGTGCCGAGTACCACCCTCTGGATGTGACCGACGCCGAACAGGTACGGGCCTTCGCCGACGCCGCCTACAGCAAGCATGGCCGTATCGATGTGCTGATCAACAACGCGGGCGTGATGCCGCTGTCGAAGCTGGAGGCTCTCAAGCTCGATGAGTGGAACCGCATGATCGACGTGAACATCCGCGGTGTCCTGCACGGCATCGCCGCGGCCCTGCCGATCATGCAGACTCAGCACCACGGCCAGATCATCAATGTCGCTTCGATCGGCGCCCACGCCGTGTCCCCCACGGCCGCGGTCTACTGCGCCACCAAGTTCGCCGCCTGGGCCATCTCCGAAGGACTGCGCCAGGAGGTCGGCGGCGACATCCGGGTCACGACCATCTCTCCCGGAGTCACCGAGTCCGAACTCGCCGAGTCCATCTCGGACCCCGTGGGCCGTGAAGAGATGCGCACCTACCGTCGCGTGGCCCTCCCGGCCTCGTCGGTCTCCGCGGCCATCGCGTTCTCCATCGACCAGCCCGCCGACGTCGACGTCAGCGAGATCATCGTCCGGCCCACCGCCAGCGCGGCCTGACGCCGCGTACCGGCACCGGCCCCGGCCCGCCGTCCACGGCGGATCGGGGCCGGCCGGGCCCCCTGCGGCTTGGCCACCGAGGTGATCGGGGTCGGCGATCACACCGGTTACCAACCACGTAGCCATGAATGGCCTCTTTCCTGAGATTGCTCTTTCGCATTGCCGGCGGTCCGTCCGCCGGTGAATTCGAGTCTGTCCACGGCGCCGAGTAACAGGAAGGCCAAGAGTTTCCTGGGAGAACCACACCCAGGCTGCGGATCTCGGTGTGGTCAGTGGCCCGCCGGGTACCGGGCCGCGGGTTTCAGGGGGTGTGATTCCTGGGTGCAGCGCACCCACGCTCGCCTCACCCGTGGGGCCGCATCCCGCCTTAGCCTCGAAGCCATGGACAACGACAAGCACCCCGCCGTCGAGAACGTGCTGGGAGGTTTCCTCCGAGCCCGGCGCGCTCAGCTACGCCCCGAGGACGCCGGTCTCGCCACGTCCGGCCGGCGCAGGGTGCCAGGTCTACGCCGTGAGGAGGTCGCCACCCTCGCCGGGGTGAGCACGGACTACTACATGCGCCTGGAACAGGGCCGGGAACGGAACCCCTCGCAGCAGGTGCTCGAAGCCGTGGCGAAGGCCCTGCGCCTGGACGAAGACGCGATGGCGCACCTGCACCGGATCGCCACGCCGACAGCACGCCGCATGCGCCGCTCGCCCCGGGAGGAACGCGTCAGCCCGCAACTGCACCGACTGATCGACAACTGGAGCGACACACCTGCCTTCGTCCTGGGCCATGCCCTGGACGTGCTGGCCCGCAATCAGCTCGCCACCACCTTGCACGCGGGATTCGCGTACCCCGACAATCTGCTGCGCATGACGTTCCTGGACCCTGCCGCGCACGACTTCTACCGCGACTGGGACCACGCCGCCGCATCGTGTGTCGCCAGCCTGCGGCAGGCTGCCGGTATCGATCCGGACGATCCGCGGCTCATCGAGCTCGTCGGGGAACTGTCCATGAAGAGCGACGACTTCCGCACCCTGTGGGCGCGCCACGATGTACGCGGCAAGACCCGTGAGGCGAAACTCTTCCACCACCCCGCGGTCGGCGACCTGGACCTGCACTACGAAGCGTTCACCCTCAACAGCGCCCCCGGCCAGCAACTCGTCGTCTACCAAGCCGAACCCGGCAGCCCGTCCGCCGACGCGCTGACACTGCTCGGCTCCCTGAGCGCAGCCCCGATCGCGCGTGACTCGGCGATCACTTTCGACTGACAGGCTGGTCAGTCCTGCGCCACGCTGCCACCCGGCCCCTGCCCCGTCCCCTCACGCTCGGCTTCAGCCAGGCAGCTGCCATGTCACCGCGCTTCAAAGCGCCTGGGCGACAAGAACCGACACGTCGGCGGCAAGCCCGCAGGGGCAGAAAGCGCACTTTCTGTGGTCCGCGCTGACGATCGGCCGCTGACCACACGGCGATATCACTGTCCAACGTGGGCTGCGCGTTGCCGGCCAGGACTGGAACCTTCGCGCAGCTGCGGGACGAAGCGCTGGGCGTCGCCGACAGTCGCTGTTCTGGGGGCGCTGGCCGCGGGGCTCATCACTGCTGGCCCGAGCCGCCGGCCCGGGGGGCGGACTGCCCGCCGCCGCGCTGGTCGGCAACCTGCCCAACCTCGTCGCCGCCCGGGTGGCACAGAGTCTGGACCTGACCGGCCCGGCCCTCGCCGTCGACACCGCGTGCTCCTCGGCGCTGGTCGCACAGCACCTGGCGCGCCGCAGCCTCCAGACCGGCGAATGCGACCTCGCGGTCGTCGGCGGGGTCAACCTCGCGCTCGTCCCGACCGGTCACCGGCTGCTGGAGGAGGCGGGGGTGCTGTCGCCCACCGGGCGCTGCCGGGCGTTCAGCGCCGCGGCCGACGGCTTCGTTCCCGGAGAGGGCGGCGCGGCGATCGTCCTGGCCCGGCTGGAGGACGCGCACCGCGCGGACGACCCGGTCCTGGCCCTGTTGCGCGGCACAGGCACCGCCGCGCCCTGCGCGCCACCCGCGCCCGGCGGACGGCCCGCCCGGGGCGGCCGGGTCGCACAGCGCGGACGGCCCGCGCGGGGAAGACGGCCCGCATGAGGCCGACGGGCCCCAGGAGGCTGGGTGTGCGGCACCCAGGAAGCTCACACCTGGGGAGAAGGCGGCCTGGTTGCTCCTCGCCACGGGGCCGACCCTGGGGCCATGACGAGCAATGACATGCCCTGCGACCCGCATCCGTATGTCGGGATGTGGGTGACGGCGGACGGATTCATCCGCCAGGAACTGCTTGCCAACGGCCGCTACGACGAGGCCCGCGGCAACCGCAAGAGCGCCTACACCGGCAGCTACACGGTCACCGGCAATCACATCGACTACCGCGACGACACCGGTTTCACCGCCACCGGCGACGTCCGGGACGGCGTTCTCTTCCACGAGCACCTGGTGCTCTACCGGGAAGGCGACCAGCCCGCCCCCAAGGGAGCTTGACCATCACCGGCCGCTCGTGCCGCTACGGCTCCTGAACGGCCCGTCCCCGTCATCACCGCGGCACGGGTCCCGAGGCTCCGAGGAAGGCGCCGGTGGGCGCGTCCGGGCCGGCGGTGGCCGCGGCGGTGATCACTGCGGCTCCCTCCTCGACGCTTTGCGTGCCCTGGTGACCCGGCTCCAGCGCCCTGGGCGACGCCGGTCCGTGAGAGCTCTGCGCCTAGGCAGGACTTGCCGATGCGGACGTTCCGCTCCGGCAGGAAGAGTCGTCCAGGCGAAGCGCTCCGAACCCCTACCGTCGGAAGAGCGAGACCCCCATGCGACAGTTGCGGCGAGCACCGTGCTCACCGGCACTCTCCTGGCCCCCTTGCCGCCTGGTCTCTCCCGGCCCAGGCCGCCGCCACGGCGCCCGCCCCGAACGCCGCGCGGCGTCGGAGACGAGATGTCCAGGGCGGACGCTCCTGGCGAGCCGCCCCGACCAGGACCGTGGCGGGCCGTGCCGCTTCCGTGTACGCGCAGAGGACGTGAAGCCAAGGGGTGGTGGAGCATGGCTCACATCCTGGTGAGCGGAGCCGGCATCGCCGGGCTGTCCACGGCTTTGTTTCTGAGCCGTCGTGGCCACCGGGTCACAGTGCTGGAGCAAGACTCTCAGGGGGCGAGCGGTGACCTTGAGAAGGACTTCCTCGACTGGCACCGCCCCCATATCCCTCAAGCCATCCAGCCTCACGGGCTCCTCAGCCCGGTCCGGAAGGTGCTCAACGCCGAAGCTGGTGACGTGTACCGGTCCATGCTCGATCTGGGGGCGTGGGAGCAGCACGAGTTCGACTGGTTCACTGAGCATCCCCCGTACAGGGACGGCGACGAGGAACTGGTGCTCATCCGGACGCGCCGCATCGTCATGGAACACGCCCTGGCGCAGGCGGTGCGGTGCGAGAGAGGGATCGCCTTGCGGACCGGCGAGCGCGTGCAGGACGTCATCATCGACCATGGCGCCCGTGTCCCGCACGTGCTGGGCGTCCGTACCGCGATGGGCGCTTATCACGCGGACCTCGTCATCGACGCCGGCGGACGGCGTTCCCGTCTGGCAGGCCGCCTTGTGGCTGCTGGATGCCGTGCGCCGGTGGTCGAAAGGCACCGCGTGGGCCTCTCCTACTTCTGCCGCTGGTACCGGATGAAGACCGCCGGCGCCACCGACCCGGGCCGCGTGCCCTACACGGCGAGCAGTCCCTATGCCCTCAGCATCGCCTTTCCCTCGGACAATGCCACGCTCGCCGTGGCCATAGCGGCGTCAGTCTCAGATCCGACTCTGCCGGCCCTGCGCGATCCCCTGGTCTTCGACGAACTCGCCCGCTGCTTCCCCTCCACCGGTCCCTGGCTCGCCCTCGACCCGGATCCGCTCACCGACGTCGTGATCATGGCAGGCCTCGACAACCGATGGACCGCGCTCGTCGACAGCCTCGGCCCCGTGGCCACGGGCATCGTCGCGGTCGGAGACGCGGCCGTCGTCACCAATCCGACACTCACTCAGGGCATCGCCCTGGGACTGCTCACGGCTCAGCGCATCGCGCAGACAGCGCATCAGGCCGGTGACCGCGTCGCCTTCGCCCAGGGCCATCATGAGTGGGCTGTACGAACCCTCAAGCCCTGGTTCGACCAGCAGGTCGAGGCCGACCGGGCGGGTGCGGAGCGCCTCGCCCTCGCGCCGGACGCCCCCTCTTCCTCAGCGGCTCTGGCGGCGGCCCGCTTCCCCTGCGGCCTTGAAGACCCGGTGGTCATGCGGGCCTGGGCTCAGGCGCGCCACTTGCTGCGTACGCCCGCCGAAGTGTTCGGTACGCCCGAGGTACAAGCCCGCGTCGAACACTGGCTACGTAGACACCCGGATTTCGCCCCTTACTCCAACGGGCCCTCCCGTGAGGAATGGGAGAAGGTCACGGGTCATCGGGCAGGGGACTGACGACGCTCGCCCCCGGGGCTCGACGGAGCCCCATGACGGGCCGCCCGCCAGAGCCAGGTAATCCATGGGTTCCGTTCCCGTCTCTGGTGATGCGCGGCGTTCCTGGGTGCCGTACACCCAGTACTCCCGAGGCAGCCATTGCCCCGGGGGCATCGCGAAAGGACTAACGGCGGCGGCATTGGCGTCCGCCGCTGAGTGAGCGCGGACACGCAGTGAGCCGGTAATGAGCGGATAGTGGGCGTTGAACGGTCTGGCGGCCCCCCGCCCGACTGGCACATCATTTCGGTAAGTCCAGGTGCTGCACCTCATGGCCGGTTCCGCGGTGTGACGTGGCGACCGAGCGGCAGCAGTCCTGCGAACGTACTCATGACTACCGGAAGTTGACCATGGCTGAGACAAGGCGTGATGCCTCTCCGAAACCCGCGAAAGAGGATTCTCTTCCGCTGGTCGGCACCCCTGAATTCAAAGCCGAAGCCCACACACGGTATGCCGAGCTGCGGGCTGCCGGCCCGATCCACCGGGTCCGGCGGGCCGACGGCTTTCAGGGCTGGCTCGTCGTCGGATACGAATTGGGCCGCGAAGCTCTGGCGCATCCACTGCTGGGCAAAGACCCCGCCCCCTTCGCGGAACGGCTCAAGTCGGTGGGTCAGCACATCCTGCTCGCAGGCACAGGTCTGGGCGGCAACATGCTCATGTCCGATCCGCCGGAGCACACCCGGCTCCGGCGCCTCGTAGCGGGTGCCTTCACTCCTGCCCGGGCCGAGGACTTCGCGCCGAGGATCCGGGCCATCGCCGACGAGTTGCTGGATGGCATTGCGCCGCTCGGAAAGAGCGATCTGGTCGAGACCTACACCGGCCCCCTGCCCATGGCCGTCATAGCGGAGCTTCTCGGTATTCCCGCCGAGTTCAAGGACGACGTTCGCAACTGGACACGCACGGCCATCGGCAACCCTTCCGATGCTCAGCGCACAAGTCTGTTGTCGCTCAACACCTTTCTCCGTGAACTCCTCGAGGAGAAGCGCCGCAATCCTGGGCGTGACCTGCTCAGTGAGCTGATCCATGTTCACGACCAAGGAGAGGACCGCCTCTCCGACACCGAACTTCTGGGAACGGCAGTGATCCTGATGGCCGCCGGTCATGAGACGACGGTCAATCTGCTGGGAAATGCCGCGGTCGCCCTGCTCGAACATCCCAAGCAGGCAGGGTTGTTGCGGGAGCATCCTGAACTGCTACCTGGCGCGGTCGAGGAGTTTCTTCGCTACGACCCCCCGCTGGAGAACACACCGACCCGGTTCGCGACCGAGGAGGTGGTGCTGGGCGGTGAGGTCATCCCCCGCGGTGGCGTGGTGACGATTGCCCTCACCTCCGCCAGCCGGGACGCGCCCATGGGGGCGGGTGAACGTCCGGAGGAGCTGGACGTCACACGGAGCCAGGTGAAGCACCTGGCGTTCGGCCACGGCATCCACCACTGCCTGGGCGCGCCGCTCGCGCGCATGGAAGGTGCCGTCGCCCTGGGCGCGCTGCTGGAGCGCCTGCCCGATCTCACCTGGGACGCACCGGAAGAGCCGCTGCCCTGGATACGGGAAGGGATCACCCGTGGTCCGCTTTCCCTGAAGGTGCGTTACACACCACAGCCATCGCAGTCCGAGTCTTCGACGGAGCATGACGCCAGGCGGTGAGGACGTTGCGGAACCGGTCGGCGCGAGCCGCGGACGCGGTGCGCCTGCGGCGCCCCACGGCACGCGCCGTCGATCGCAAACGTACAGTGGACGTCATGCCTTCGCAGGACTGGCCGGTGCCGCGCCTGTCCAGCCGCCTGCGCGCCTCGGCGGCGCGTGGCTTCGTGGGCCGGGCGAGCGAGCTGTCCCTGTTTCGGTCTTTTATCAGGAACTCCTCGGGCTCCTCGGACGCGTACCGCGTGCTGTACCTACACGGTGTCGGGGGTGTGGGCAAGACGACCCTTCTGCGGCGGTATGAGGATGAGGCATGGGCCGCGGGCCGGCGCGTCATGCGTATCGACTGCCGTACGATCGCCGCCTCACCGGCGGCGTTCCTGGCCCACGCGGCACCCGCCCTCCGGGACCCACGGACAGTGCTGCTGATCGACACCTTCGAACGGTGCCAGGGTCTCGAAGCATGGCTCCGCGATGAGTTCCTTCCCCAGCTGCCTGAGGGCGCCCTGGCCGTCCTGGCCGGGCGGCGGAAACCGGACCCCATGTGGCAGGCGGATCCGCGGTGGCGAGGGACGTTGAAGGTCGTCGATCTGCGGGACCTCTCCGGCGAGGAGGCCTCCGCGTTGCTCACGGCCCAAGGCGTGCCGCCGTCGCTGCATCCGTCGGTTGTGGCCTTCGCGGGCGGCCACCCCTTGGCGCTGTGCCTGGCCGCCACGGTGGCCGACGGCAGGCCCGGGGCGGCCGCGCCCTCGTGGGAACCGGCCCACGATGTGGTGGGAACGCTCCTTGCCCAGCTCGTCGGTGATGTGCCGTCGGCCGTGCACCGGAGCGTATTGGAGATCTGTGCGCATGCTCTCTTCACCACCGAGGGGCTCCTGCGTGCCGCCCTGCCCGGGCACGACAGCGGCGCGCTGTTCGCGTGGCTGCGCGAGCTGCCGTTCGTCGAGGCCGGCCCGTTCGGTCTCTTCCCGCATGACGTCGTACGCGAAGCCCTCGACGCCGACCTCCGATGGCGCGACCCCGAGGGGTATCGGGACATGCATCACCGGGTGCGGCAGCACCTGGTCGACCGCGCCCGCGAGGCGGAAGGGCCGCATGTCCTGCCGGCCATCTCGGCCCTGACCCATCTGCACCGCAGGAACGGCTTCCTGTCCCGCTATCTGACCTGGCGGAACGACGGCGAGATCTACGAAGACGGCGTGCGGCCGGACGACACCTCGGCGGTGACCGAACTGGCCCGTGCGTGCGCGGGGCAGGAGACAGCCGCGATCATGGAGTTCTGGTTACGGCGCCGACGCGAGGCGTTCCGGGTCTGCAGGAGATCGGACACCGGGGAACTGGTCGCCGTCCTCACCTTTCTCCGCCTCGCTCCGGAGGATGAGGAGGAGAATGCGGCGGATCCCGTCGCGGCCGCCGCATGGAACGATGCCCGGAGCACAGCGCCACCGCGTCCTCGTGAACACCTCCTGATCGCCCGGGTGATCACACGGCAGGAGTTCTCCACGGGAGCCTCCCCGGTCATGGATTTCTTCCTGCACCGCATGGTGTCCGAGTTCATCCACGTGCGAGGGCTGGCCCGCTCGTACGTGGTGCTGCCCGAGAACGCCTTCTGGGAGCCGCTCATGGGCTATATCGACCAGCACCTCCTGCCGACGCGGGAATGTGTCGACAACCGTTCCTACTCGGTGTTCGCACACGATTGGCGGCTCGTCCCGGCGGAGCGATGGCTCGATTTCAGCAGAAAGGTCGAGATCTCTGGCCCTCGGCGGAATCGGCCGAAACCCGGAAATGCCCCGGCGATGATGTCCCGCCCGGAATTCGACGGCCACATTCGCCGTGCCCTGCAGTCCCTGAACCGCGCCGACGACCTGTCCGCCAATCCGCTGGCACGGAGCGAACTCGTGAGGGATGCGGCGACTGATGATCCCGCCGAGGCCCTGCGCACCATCATGACCCACACGATTCATTCCCTGCGTGAGGATCCGCAGGCGATGAAACTGCACCGAGCCGTCGAGATGACCTTCCTCCGTGGCGCGCCGACGCGGGAAACTGCGGCCGAACGGCTTGGCCTGCCGCTGAGCACCTACCGAAGGCACCTCACCGCCGGCGTCCAGCGCGTCGGTGACCTGCTCTGGCACCGCCTGCATCAGAAGCGGCCCGACATCAACGACGCGGTCGGGGGCCAGCCCCATCCATGACGCGGACCGGTTCATGCCGCGTTTCTTCGGCAGCCGAAGGGCCCGGGCACCGCCCATCCAGAAGGCTGAGCGGTTCCCGGCGCGAGCGTCATGGCACCGGTCGGCAGACAGCCTCCGTTGCTGGGGGTGTTACGCCCAGCAGCCGTCCGTACGTAGCTGGGCACGCTCACGTGGAGGCCGACATCATGTGCAGTATCTGGTTGATACCCCTCGCCGGGTCCGGAGTGGGGCGACTCCCGGTACGTACGCCTCGCCCTGGACGGGGAGTTGCTTCTCGCCGACGCCCTGCGCCACCTCTACATCCTGCTGCCGGTGCTCGACGGCGCCAAGCACGACTGGGTGGCACCCGACGAGGTCGACAAGCTGCTGCGCGCGGGCGAAGGCTCGGCCCTGGAGTCCGAGCCGGTGGCCCCCCGGCTGTAGCCGAGTCGCCGCGCGGCGCGGGCGGGGCGCGTGATTGCGGCTCGCCCGGCACCGCCGGACTCCGTCGCCGGCTTCCCGCCGTCACGGCGGAGAAGATTTCCGGCGCGCAGGCCGCCCGCCTCGGCGAGGATGGAGAGATGGCATTCCATGTGGATTCCGAGGCCGGGCGGCTGCGCCGCGTCATCCTGCACCGCCCGGACCTGGAGCTGAAGCGGCTCACCCCGAGCAACAAGGACGCACTGCTCTTCGACGACCTGCTGTGGGTCCGCCGGGCGCGCCAGGAGCACGACGGCTTCGCGGACGTACTGCGCGAGCTCGGCGTCGAGGTGCACCTCTTCGGTGAGCTGCTGGCCGACAGCCTGGAGATCCCCGAGGCGCGGAGGCTCGTGCTGGACCGGGTCTTCCAGGAGAAGGAGTACGGCCCGCTGGCCACCGACCACCTGCGGGCCGCCTTCGACGAGCTGCCGATTCCCGAGCTGGTCGAGGCTCTGGTCGGCGGCATGACCAAGCGGGAGTTCCTGGAGCGGCACCCCGAGCCGGTCTCCGTCCGGTTCCACGTCATGGATCTGGACGACTTCCTGCTCGCCCCGCTGCCCAACCACCTCTTCACCCGTGACACCTCGGCCTGGGTCTACGACGGGGTGTCGATCAACGCCATGCGCTGGCCCGCCCGGCAGCGCGAGACGATGCACTTCGAGGCGATCTACCGGTACCACCCGCTCTTCACCCAGTCCGGCGCCTTCCATGTCTGGTCCGAGGGGCAGAGCGCTTATCCGTCGACGATCGAGGGCGGCGACGTGCTCGTCATCGGCAATGGCGCGGTGCTCATCGGGATGAGTGAGCGGACCACCCCGCAGGCCGTGGAGATGCTGGCCCGCGGCCTGTTCGCGGCGGGCTCCGCGCGGTCGATCGTGGCGCTCGACATGCCCAAGGGGCGGGCGTTCATGCACCTCGACACGGTGCTGACGATGATCGACGGAGATACCTTCACGCAGTACGCGGGTCTGGGGATGCTGCGCTCGTACACCATCGAACCGGGCTCGGGGGAGCGGGAGCTGAAGGTGACCGACCACCCGCCGGAGCACATGCACCACGCCATCGCGGCCGCGCTCGGCCTCGACGGCATCCGCGTCCTCACCGCCACGCAGGACGTGCACTCGGCGGAGCGGGAGCAGTGGGACGACGGGTGCAATGTGCTCGCCGTCGAGCCGGGGGTGGTCGTGGCCTACGACCGCAACGCCACCACCAACACCTTCCTGCGGAAGCACGGCATCGAGGTGATAGAGATCCCGGGTGGCGAGCTGGGGCGCGGGCGGGGCGGGCCGCGCTGCATGAGCTGTCCGGTGGAGCGGGAGCCTGTGAAGCCGTAGGGAATCCAGAGGGCGGGGCGGCGCCCGCGGGAACCATGGGCCCTGTAGGTCGCGCAGGCCCCGCAGGTCCCTGTGTCTCCACCCAGCTGTCTCTCGGCAGGCCTCCCTGTATAGGGATACGGAGAATCGTATAGACTTCCAGCCGTTCACCCGCAGTCGTGACCGAGGAGCCCACCCGATGGCGACAGACCTCACGGGCCGCCACTTCCTCAAGGAGCTGGACTTCACCGCCGAGGAGTTCCGCCACCTCGTCGAGCTGGCCGCCGAGCTGAAGGCCGCCAAGCGCGCGGGCACCGAGGTGCGGCGGCTGCGCGGCAGGAACATCGCCCTTGTCTTCGAGAAGACCTCGACCCGCACCCGCTGTGCCTTCGAGGTTGCGGCCGCCGACCAGGGCGCCTCGACGACGTATCTCGACCCCAGCGGCTCACAGATCGGGCACAAGGAGTCGGTGAAGGACACCGCCCGGGTCCTTGGCCGGATGTTCGACGCCATCGAGTACCGCGGCCACGGCCAGGAGGTCGTCGAGGAGCTCGCCGCGCACGCCGGGGTCCCGGTCTTCAACGGCCTCACCGACGAATGGCACCCCACCCAGATGCTGGCCGATGTGCTCACCATGACCGAGCACAGCGACGAGCCGCTGGAGTCGCTCGCCTTCGCCTACCTCGGTGACGCGCGCTCCAACATGGGCAACTCCTACCTCGTCACCGGCGCGCTCCTCGGCATGGACGTACGGATCGTGGCGCCGAAGCAGCTCTGGCCCGCCGAGGAGATCGTGACGCGGGCCCGCGAGCTGGCGGCCACCAGCGGCGGACGGGTCACCCTCACCGAGGACGTCGCCGAGGGCGTGCGGGGGGCCGGCTTCGTCGCCACGGACGTGTGGGTGTCGATGGGGGAGCCGAAGGAGGTCTGGGACGAGCGGATCGAGGTCCTGCGGCCGTACGCGGTGACGATGGACATGCTGCGCGCCACGGGCCGCCCGGACGTGAAGTTCCTGCACTGCCTGCCGGCCTTCCACGACCTCGGCACCCAGGTCGGCCGGGAGATCTACGAGCGGCACGGCCTGACCTCGCTCGAGGTCACCGACGAGGTCTTCGAGTCGGAGCACTCGGTCGTCTTCGACGAGGCCGAGAACCGGATGCACACCATCAAGGCGGTCCTGGTCGCCACCCTCGCCGGTCCGGCGGCGCCGGGAGCATGAAGGGCGAAGCCCACCCATGGTTATGGGGTGGCCGCCTCTCGGGCCCGTATCGCGTACTCGTGACGACAGTCATGGATGGGTGATAACTTCGGAGGGCAGGCACCAGCCGTCCGGCTGAAGGAGGCCCTACGCCATGAGCCCGTTCACCGGTTCCGCCCGGACGACCGAGGAGTGGCGGCATCTCCGGCTCACCAGGGACGAGGGGGTCGCCACCGTCACCCTCGCCCGCCCCGAGAAGCTCAACGCCCTGACCTTCGGCGCCTACGCCGACCTGCGCGACCTGCTCGCCGAGCTCGCCAGGGACGGTTCCGTACGGGCGCTGGTGCTCGGCGGCGAGGGCCGCGGCTTCTGCTCCGGCGGGGACGTCGACGAGATCATCGGCGCCACCCTGGCCATGGACACCGGGCAGCTGCTGGACTTCAACCGGATGACCGGGCAGGTCGTCCGCGCGCTGCGCGAGTGCCCCTTCCCCGTGGTCGCCGCGGTGCACGGAGTCGCCGCGGGCGCGGGCGCCGTCCTCGCCCTGGCCGCCGACTTCCGGGTCGCCGACCCTGAAGCCCGCTTCGCGTTCCTCTTCACCAGAGTGGGGCTTTCGGGCGGCGACATGGGCGCGGCCTATCTGCTGCCGCGCGTGGTCGGCCTCGGGCACGCGACCCGGCTGCTGATGCTCGGCGAGCCGGTGCGGGCCCCCGAGGCCGAGCGGATCGGCCTGATCAGCACTCTCGCGGAGGAGGGCCAGGCCGGTGCGGAGGCCGCCGCGCTCGCCCGGCGGCTCGCCGAAGGACCGGCCCTCGCCCACGCCCAGACCAAGGCCCTGCTCACCGCCGAGCTCGACATGCCGCTGGCCGCCGCCGTCGAAATGGACGCGGCCACGCAGGCGCTGCTGATGAACAGCGCCGACTACGCCGAGTTCCACGCCGCGTTCAGCGAGAAGCGGCCGCCCACGTGGCAGGGCAGGTAGCGGTGCCGGGGCGGGGAGCGGCTGTCGGGCCGATGCGGGTCGCCGTCATCGGCGGCGGGCCCGGCGGGCTGTACGCGGCGGCGCTCCTCAAACGGCTCGACCCCGCCCGGGAGATCACCGTCTGGGAGCGCAACGCGCCCGACGACACCTTCGGCTTCGGCGTCGTCCTCTCCGACGAGACCCTGGGCGGCATCGAACACGCCGACCCGGCCGTCCACCGCGCGCTGCAGGCCGAGTTTGTCCGCTGGGACGCCATCGACGTCGTGTACCGCGGGCGCACGCTCACCTCCGGCGGCCACGGCTTCGCGGCCCTGGGCCGCCGCAGGCTGCTGGAGATCCTTCACGAGCGCTGCCGTTCGCTCGGCGTGGAGCTGCGCTTCGGTACGGAGGCCCCGTCCGCCGCCCGACTCGCCGCCGCGTACGACCTGGTGGTCGCCGCCGACGGCGTGCACAGCCTGACGCGTGAAGCGCACCGCGACACCTTCGGGACCCGGCTCACCACCCACCGCTGCCGCTACATCTGGCTCGCCGCCGACTTCGCCTTCGACGCCTTCCGCTTCGAGATCGCCGAGACCGAGCACGGGGTCATGCAGTTGCACGGCTATCCGTATGCGGCCGGCGCCAGCACCGTCATCGTCGAGATGCGTGAGGAGGTGTGGCGGAGCGCGGGCCTGGACCGGTGCGACGAGACCGAGTCGACCGAGCGGTGCGCGAAGATCTTCGCCGACGCGCTCGGCGTCCGCCCGCTGCGCGGAAACAGCTCCAGCTGGACCGCCTTCCGCACCGTCGTCAACGAGCGCTGGTCGCACGGCCGTACGGTGCTGCTCGGCGACGCGGCGCACACCGCCCACTTCTCCATCGGCTCCGGCACCAAGCTCGCCGTCGAGGACGCCCTCGCGCTGGCCGCCTGCCTGGACGAGCAGCCCGATCTGCCCGCCGCACTCGCCGCGTACGAGGCCGAGCGCCGTCCCGTCGTCGAGTCGACGCAGCGCGCCGCCCGCGCCAGCCTCGAATGGTTCGAGAACCTCGGCACGTATCTCGGCCAGCCGCCCCGCCAGTTCGCGTTCAACCTCCTCACCCGCAGCCGCCGCATCACGCACGACAACCTGCGGCTGCGCGACCCCGGATTCGTCGCTGCCGTGGAGCGCGACGAGGGGGTTCCGCCCGGCACGCCCCCGATGTTCACCCCCTTCCGGCTGCGCGGCCTCACCCTGCGCAACCGCGTCGTCGTCTCCCCGATGGACATGTATTCGGCCGAGGACGGCACCCCCGGCGACTTCCACCTCGTCCACCTCGGCGCACGCGCGCTCGGCGGCGCCGGGCTGGTGATGACGGAGATGGTGTGCGTGAGCCCGGAAGGGCGGATCACCCCGGGCTGCGCCGGGCTGTACGTACCCGGCCACGAAGCGGCGTGGCGGCGCGTCACCGACTTCGTGCACGCGCAGTCGCCCGGCACGGCGATCGGCGTGCAGCTCGGCCACGCGGGCCGCAAGGGCTCGACCCGCCTGATGTGGGAGGGCATCGACCAGCCGCTGCCGCACGGGAACTGGCCGGTGGTGGCCCCCTCGCCGCTGCCGTACCGGCCGGGCGTCAACCAGGTCCCGCACGTGCTCGACGCGGCCGGACTCGCCGGGATCCGCCAAGAGTTCGCGCAGTCCGCCGGCCGCGCGGCCCGCGCCGGATTCGATCTCCTCGAACTCCACTGCGCCCACGGCTATCTCCTGTCGAGCTTCCTGTCACCGCTGACCAACCACCGCACCGATGCCTACGGCGGCGACCTCGCCGCCCGGCTCCGCTACCCGCTCGAAGTCTTCGACGCCGTACGGTCGGTCTGGCCGGACGACCGGCCCATGACCGTCCGGATCTCCGCCACCGACTGGGCCGACGGAGGCACCACGGCGGACGAGGCCGTCGAGATCGCCGGCGCGTTCACCGCCCACGGCGCGGACGCCATCGATGTGTCCACCGGGCAGGTCGTCCCCGACGAAAGGCCGGAGTACGGGCGCTCGTACCAGACGCCGTACGCCGACCGGATCCGCAACACCCTCGGCGTCCCGGTCATCGCGGTCGGCGCCATCTCCTCCTGGGACGACGTCAACTCGCTGCTGCTCGCGGGCCGCGCGGACCTGTGCGCCCTCGCCCGTCCGCACCTCTACGACCCGCACTGGACCCTGCACGCGGCCGCCGAGCAGGATTACACCGGCCCCGGTGCCCCCTGGCCGCTCCCGTACCGCGCGGGCAGCCGCAAGCCCCCGGCCGGCCGCACAGACGCGCCCAAGCCCAGGCTCAGCCTCGGCTGGGGCGTACAGAGGTGAGGGCCGCTCAGCCCGACACCACTTCCGCCGCGAACGCGGCTCCCGCGTCGCGCAGTCGGGCGTGCAGCGCCGCGAACACCTCCGCGCTGCGCCCGCCCGGCCAGTCGCGGGGCAGCAGTTCCGCCGGGAGCCCCGGGTCCGCGTACGGCACGTGGCGCCAGGAGTCCAGCATCAGCAGGTGGTCCCGGTACGCCTCCGCGCGGTCCACGGTGCGCCGCCCCGCCCAGCGCCGCAGCATCGGCTCGTGCTCCTCCAGGAAGGCGCGGTGCAGCTTCGCGATCGCGTCCAGGTCCCACCAGCGCGCCACCGAGCGGGCCGTCGGCTCGAAGCCGGTGTGCCGTCCGGTGAACAGGTCGACGTACGCGTCGAGTCCGAGCCGCTCCAGGGTGTGCCGGGTCTCCTCCAGCAGATGGGCCGGGGCGATCCACACGCCGGGCGCGGCCGTGCCGAACCCGAGCCGCGCCAGGCGGGAGCGCAGCAGATGGCGCTTGTTCCGCTCCTGCTCGGGGACCGAGAAGACGGCCAGCACCCAGCCGTCGGCGAGGCGCACGGGCTGCCGGCCGTAGATGCGCCGGTCTCCGTCGTCCAGAAGCTGCCGGGCGCTGCCGGAGAGCACGTAGCCGGCCGCGCCGCTCCCCGTACGGGCGGGGAGCAGCAGCCCGCGCCGTTTCAGCCGGGAGACCGCCGAGCGCACCGAGGGCGGGTCCACGTCCACGGCGCCCAGGAGCCGGATCAGCGCCGCGATCGGCACCGGTCCGTCCGGACCCTCCTCGGTTGCGCGCCCGCGCCCGTGGGCGCCGAAGAACGTGACGATCAGGGACCGCGGAGTGTGCTGCTCTGCCACGCGATCACTCTAGAGCGCTTGCTGTCCCGGCTCGCCCGGTCCGCTCGGTCTCCAGGCCGCGCAGCCGGAAGCGCTGCAGCTTGCCCGTCGCGGTACGGGGCAGGGCGTCGAGGAAGACGATCTCGCGAGGGCACTTGTACGGCGCGATCCGGTCCCGGACGAAATCCCGGAGGGCCGCGACCGCGAGCTCGTCCCGGCGCGCGCCGTCGCGCAGCACCGCATACGCCACCACGATCTGCCCGCGCCGCTCGTCGGGACGCCCCACCACCGCCGCCTCCAGTACCTCGGGGTGGCGCAGCAGGGCGTCCTCGACCTCGGGGCCCGCGATGTTGTACCCGGCGGAAATGATCATGTCGTCGGCGCGGGCCACGTAGCGGAACCAGCCGTCCGGCTCCCGCACATACGTGTCGCCGGTCATGTTCCAGCCGTCCCGGACGTACTCGCGCTGCCGCTCGTCCGCGAGATAGCGGCAGCCGGTCGGCCCGCGGACCGCCAGCAGCCCCGGCTCGCCGTCCGGTACGGGCCGCCCGTCGTCCCCGACCACGCGCGCGTGGAAGCCGGGCACGGGAACTCCGGTCGTGCCCGGCCGGATCGCGCCGTCGGCTGCGGAGATGAAGATGTGCAGCAGCTCGGTCGCTCCGATGCCGTTGATGAGCCGGAGACCGGTGCGCTCGTGCCAGGCGGTCCAGGTGCCTGCAGGAAGGTTTTCCCCGGCCGAGACGCAGCGGCGCAGCGACGCCAGGTCGTGCGAGTCGAGCTGCTCGAGCATCGCCCGGTACGCCGTGGGGGCGGTGAAGAGCACGGACACCTTGTGCCGGCCGATCGCGGCAGGCAACTGCCGCGGTCCTGCCTGCTCCAGCAGCAGCGCGGCCGCTCCGGCCCGCATCGGGAAGACCACGAGGCCGCCGAGCCCGAAGGTGAAGCCGAGCGGCGGGCTGCCCGCGAACAGGTCGTCGGGGCGCGGCTGCAGCACGTGCTCCGAGAAGGTGTCGGCGATCGCCAGCACATCGCGGTGGAAGTGCATGCAGCCCTTAGGGCGCCCCGTGGTTCCAGAGGTGAAGGCGATCAGCGCCACGTCGTCCGCGGACGTGGCGACCGCCGGGTAGACATCGGGCTTGGCCGCGCACCGGGACGTGAGATCCTCCGGTCCGTCCCCGCCGTAGGTGGCGATGCGCAGACCGGACACCTCCGCCTTCACCAGGTCGTCGACCGACCGGATGTCGCACAGCGCGTGCCGGACCCTGGCCATCTCGCAGATGCCCGCGAGTTCCGGCGGCCGCTGCGAGGCGAGCACCGTGACGGCCACCGCTCCCGCCTTCATCACCGCGAGCCAGCAGGCGGCGAGCCAGGGGCTGGTGGGGCCGCGCAGCAGGACCCGGTTGCCGGGCACCACGCCGAGGTCCGAGGTGAGGACGTGCGCGATCCGGTCGACCCGGCCGCGCAGCTCGCCGTACGACCAGACGCCGCCCGAGCCGTCGACGAACGCGGGCCGGCCGGGCCCGAACCGCTCCACCGTGCGGTTCAGCAGTTCGGCACCGCAGTTGAGCCGGTCCGGATAGCGCAGCCCCGGCAGCTCGAAGAGCAGCTCGGGCCACTGTTCGCGCGGCGGCAGATGGTCGCGGGCGAAGGTGTCCTCGTGGGCTGACGGCTTGAGCGGCGTGAGCTGCATGGCGGTTGCGCCCCCTCGGTCGCCGGTCCTGGAATGGGGTGGTTTCAGGCCGTGCGGTTGCCCACGAGCGTAACGTGATGGTGACGACAGTCAACAGATCGCGATAAGACTGCCGAGAAGGAGGTGCTGTCGATGGCCGCATTCGCGCTGGAGGCGGAGCAGCTGGAGTGGTGCGCGCAGGTGCGCGAGCTGGCGGCGGAGCGGCTGCGGCCGCTGGCGGAGAAGGGCGAGCCCGGCCGGGTCAACCGGCCGATGGTCGCGGCGCTCGGCGAACTCGGCCTCCTGGAGCGGATCTTCCCGGACGCGGGCGCGGGCGCGGGTCCGGGTACGGGCGCCGCTTCGGGTACGGGCGTCGGCCCGGGGGCCAGTGCCGGTCGGGGTACGGGCGTCGGCCCGGGGGCCAGTGCCGGTCCGGGTGGGGGCCCGGGGGCGTCCGGGCCGGGCCGGGTCTCCGCACTGGACCTCTGTCTGCTGCGCGAGTCCCTGGCCACCGAGTGCACGGAGGCGGAGACGGCGCTCGCCCTCCAGGGCCTCGGCACGTACCCGGTGGTCCAGTCGGGCAGCCGGGAGCAGCGCGCACGCTGGATCCCCGAGGTCACCGCGGGCCGGGCCGTCGCCGCCTTCGCGCTGAGCGAGCCGGGCGCGGGCTCCGACGCGGCGGCGCTCGCGCTGGCGGCCGAGCCCGACGGCGGGCACGGCTGGCGCCTCAGCGGCGAGAAGTGCTGGATCTCCAACGCCCCCGAGGCCGACTTCTACTCCGTGTTCGCGCGTACGGGCGGAGGGGCGGGGTCCCGGGGCATCACGGCCTTCCTCGTCCCCGCCGACCGTCCCGGCCTCTCGGGCGAGCACCTCGACATGCTCAGCCCGCACCCCATCGGCACCCTGCGCTTCGACGGCGTCCCGGTCACCTCGGCCGACCTGCTCGGCGAGCCCGGCCGGGGTTTCGGCGTCGCCATGCGGACCCTCAACCTCTTCCGGCCCAGCGTCGGTGCCTTCGCCGTCGGCATGGCGCAGGCGGCGCTGGACGCCGCCCTGGCGCACGCCGCACGCCGTACGGCCTTCGGCGGCCCGTTGAAGGACCTCCAGTCCGTCTCCCACCAGCTGGCCGAGATGGCCACCCGCACCGAGGCCGCCCGGCTGCTCGTCCTCGCCGCCGCGGCCGCGTACGACAGCGGCGCCCCGGACGTCGCCAAGCGCTCGGCCATGGCGAAACTGCTCGCCACGGAGACGGCGCAGTACGTCGTCGACGCGGCCGTCCAGATCCACGGCGCCCGCGCGCTCCGGCAGGGGCACCTGCTCGAACACCTCTACCGTGAGGTGCGGGCCCCGCGGATCTACGAGGGCGCGACCGAGGTCCAGCGGACCATCATCGCGAAGGAGCTGTACCGGTGAGCGAGCGACCGCGGCACCTGGGGCGCGTCAACCCGCCCGAGCTGTCCCCGCCGAGGGGTTTCAGCCACGCCGTGACGGCCACCGGCGGCCGGCTGGTCTTCCTCGCCGGCCAGACGGCCCTCGACGGGGACGGCAAGGTCACAGGAGACACCCTCCCCGCGCAGTTCGAGACCGCGCTCACCAACCTCCTCACCGCCCTGGCCGCGGCGGGCGGAGCACCGGAGCAGCTGGCCCGCGTCACCGTCTACGCCACGGACGTCGCCGCTTACCGTACGCACGCCGCCGAACTCGGCCGTATCTGGCGCCGTCTGTCGGGCCGCGACTACCCGGCGATGGCGGTGATCGGCGCGGTCAGGCTCTGGGACGAGCAGGCGATGGTGGAGCTGGACGGCATCGCGGTCCTGCCCTGACGCCACTACCTACGTGTGCGGTAGCAACCGACCCGTGCAACGTCGCAGGAAACGCCATATTCACGTCCAGGCGCGCATTTTTCTCCCCTACCCGTTGACGCGTCATGTGGGCGATACATAACATGTATGCACAACAGGGCCGCGGGATGCACCAACGCTATCCCGTCGGACAACGTCACGGGAGTTCTGAAGCGGGCGCTCGTGACACGTACCACCCGGCACGGCGACTCGGAGCATCACCGGAGTCGACCCTTCGCTCCGGGCTGCTGCCGAGATCAGCGAGGCACCTCATGGCTCCGGCACCGACCAGCTCCCCCATCGCATCGCGCGGACACCGTCCCGGCCTCAGGCGCGCCACGGCTCTGCCTTCGGCCCGGTACGGGCCCCGGGAAGCGGCGTCCCACCGCGCGGTGATCGCCCTCCTGGCCGAGGAACGCCAGGTTCGTATGGTGCGCCGCTTCGCCGCTGCCCACCTGTCCTGCTGGGGGCTGACCGAGCAGGACCGGGACTGCGTGGTCCTCATCGTCGGCGAACTGGCGGGCAACGCGGCGCGACACGGCGGCACCGACATGACCGTGAGCCTGTCCTTGACCGACCGGGATCTGTGCATCGACGTCGTGGACACCGGCCCATCGGGTCGCCCCCCACGCGCGCATGGCAGCGAGGCCGAGGACGAGCACGGCCGCGGTCTGGGCATCGTCGATCACCTGGCCAGCTGGACCGACTTCCGCGCCGAACGGGACGGCTGGCGGAGCCGGGCGGGTCTGCGCGTCGCTCCGGCAGGCAGTACCGCGGCTTAGCAGTTCCCAGCTCTCACCCAGGGGACGGGTTGCCTCACAGACTGCTTCCGGTCACAGCGAGTCGCTCAAGGTGTCCGCGAGGCGCTGCCGTACGGCTCGAGCGGCGGGCAGCACCGAAACGGCGACCGCCCCGGCCACCGCAGCCGCGGTGATCGTGAGCAGAAGCGCGGGCGAGGGCTGCTGAGCGATACCCGAGCCGATGCCGCTGGAGCGGCCCTGGAGATCGATCAGCCAGTCCGAGGCCAGGACTCCGGCGGCCATTCCCACCACGCTGGCGCCCAGAGCGATGAAGCCGGTGCCGGCCACGATCACGGCCATGATCTGGCGTGGAGTGAGCCCGATCGCCTTGAGGGCGAGAAGGTCGCGGCGTCGGTCCCGTACACCTGCGGCGATGGTCGTCGACAGCTCCGCGAGACCGATCAGCGCGAGCACGAAGATCAGCCCGACGATCACGCCACGCACCGACGAGAGCGCGTCGGACGGATTGCCGATCTCGCGTATGTCGAGCCGGCCGTCCGCGGTCCCGGCCAGATCGCCCCGCACCGCGCCGGGGTCGGCGTCGTCATCGAGCACCAGCTGATAGAAGTCGGGCCGCAGCGAGGCGTCGCGCTCGCGCAGGGTGTCCAGGGATGTGGAGATCACCCGGCCGCCGTCCTCCGGCTCGATGCTGCGCCCCACGATGTGCAGGACCTGGGGGCTTCCCTGCACCGTCATGCGGACCCAGTCGCCGACCTCGGCATCGAGCAGATCGAGCAGCCCCTGGCCTGCCACTGCCTCGTCCGGGCCGCGCGGCGCATGTCCCTCGGCGGCGACGAACGGATACGGGTCGCTCTCCGTGCCGAGGCCCCGAAGCCTGATGGTTCCGGTCTGTCCCGGGACCAGGGCCGCGACCTCGGAACCCGGATAGGCCGCCGCCACCTCGGGGTGATCGGTCAGCAGGCGACGCATGGACGCCTCGTCGAGACCGTCGCCCCGCGCGGTGAGGGCGGCGGAGAGCCCCACCTTCTGCGGCCGGTGCTCGAAGCCGTCGAGGGTGGTCCAGGCGCCGAGGGCCACGGTGATCAGCAGCAGGGGGACGGCCAGCCGGCCGACGGCGGCTATGGAGCGCGCCGAGCGGTTGAAGGCGCCGCGCCAGCCGAGCACCAGAGCGGGAGGCAGGTGCAGACCGAGAGCGCGCCGTACGGTTCCGGATATCCGGCGGCTGACCGGGGTCGCGGCCCGGGCGACGGGCACCGGCGGAACACGCCCGGCCCGCCAGGCGGCCGCCCCCGTCATCGCGGCGATGAGAAGCAGCGCGCCCGCCGAGATGGCCGCCGGCACCCAGGCGTGCTCGGGAAGCGCCTGCCACAGGTCCATGGCCTCGCCCACCCGGCCGGGCAGACGCGGGCCGAGCACCTCGGTGAGGACCGCCCCGAAGGCGACGCCGACCAGCGCGAGGGCGAGGTGCTCCACCAGGTACATCCGGACGAGGTGCCCGGGAGTGAAGCCGATGGCCTTCAGCACCGAGATGTCCCGCAGATGACCTCGGATCCGCGTGCTGATGGCGCCTGCCACGGCCAGGGCGGCGGCCAGCAGCGCCCCGAGCCCGAACACCCCGAGCAGCAGCCCGAGGAGGCGGTCGCCGCCCTCGGCGTCGGCCCGGGCCTGCTGCCAGGTGGAGACCTCGGTGACCTGGTCGGCGCCGAGCTCGGTGACCGCCCGCTGGACGGCGAAGTCGGTGTCCTCGGGATCGTCGAGCCGCAGCCCGATGGTCTGGCCCTGGCGCTCGCGGTCGGGCGCGACCTGGCGGAGGGTCTCCGGCAGTACCCATCCCACGCCGGGAGTCTCCCCCGCTCGATAGCGCGGTTCCGCGGTGTCGGCGATGCCTGCGACGCGCAGGGAGCTGACGGTTCCGCCGGAGCCGCGGACGTTCAGGGAGTCGCCGGGCTCGGCCCACAGCGCCCGGGCGACCGAGCTCTCCAGCACGATGCCGTTCCGGGCGTCACGGGTGAGCCAGTGACCGGAGGCGACGAGCGGCCGGGCCACGTCGGGCGGCTGGGGCGCGGTGGCGCGCAGCTCCAGTGTCGCGTTGCCTCCCCCGGTGCTGCTCCCCCCGAGCTCGGCGGTGGCCGCTGCCGTACGGAACGGCCCGGCCGCGGCCGCGACGCCGTCGAGCCCGGTCAGCGCCCCGGCGTCAGCGGTCGTCGTGGTGTGGATCCACACATGGGCGCCGGAGGACTGGGTGAAGACCCGCTGCCAGGGGTTCGCCGCATAGGCGAGGAACGCTCCGGCGAGCAGAAGAGAGACGATGATCCCGGCCGTCGCGAGGACGAGGAACAGCGCTTCGCCGCGCTGCACCCGAAGGTCGGCGCGCACCCAGCGCACCGTGGCCCTCATCCTGCTCAGCCCTTCAGCTCGATCGTGCCGGACACGCCACCGGCTCGCCGGGTCCCCTCGCCGAGCGTGGCCTCGTCCACGATCCGGCCGTCGAACAGGTTGATCACCCGGTCCGCGGCGCTGGCCATCCGGGCGTCATGGGTCACCAGCACGATGGTCTGGCCGCGCTGGTGGAAGCGGGAGAGCAGCCGCAGCACTTCCCGGGTGCCCTTGCTGTCGAGGCTTCCCGCGGGTTCGTCCGCGAGCAGCAGGGCGGGGTGGTTGACCAGTGCGCGGGCGAGCGCCACCCGCTGCTGCTCACCACCGGAGAGCTCGCCCGGCATGCTGTGCTCCTTGCCCTCCAGACCGAGGTCGGCGAGGAGCTCGGCACGGCTCTCCCTGGCCTGCCGGGGCGAGGTCCCGGTGAGCAGCGCGGGCAGCTCGACATTGTCGGCCACGGTCAGGGTCGAGATCAGATTGAAGAACTGGAAGACGATGCCGATGCTGCGCCGCCGCAGCACGGCCCAGCGGGCCTCGCTGTAGGAGTCGACCTCGTGGCCCCCGAGCCAGATCCGGCCGCTGTCCGGCCGGTCGAGCCCCCCGAGCAGGTGGAGCAGGGTGGACTTGCCGGCCCCCGATGGTCCGGTGATGGCGAGGAACTCACCGCGCTCGACGTTCAGGTCGACACCGCGTACGGCCTTGACGGGGCTGCCGTCGGCCTGGTGGGTCTTGACCAGGCCTTCTGCCCGCACGATGGGTCCGGTATCGGCAGCCGTGGTTCCGCCGGCTGCGGCGGGGGCCTCACGGCTCATTCCAGCTCCTCCTGACAACGCTCCAACCAGTCGAGGTCCGCCTGCAGATGCAGCATCGCGCCCTCGATCAGCAGCTGCGCGACCTGGTTGTCCCGGTCCTCGGTCGCGGCCAGCTTCGACAGGTCACGCATGGTGTTGAGATAGTGCCGGCGCTGCTTGTTGATCAGAGCGATCTGGTCACCCGAGTCCGGTGTGAGGGCGAGTTTCATGAAGAACTCGTCCCGTACCCGCGGTTCGTCGCTCGGCTCCTCGAACCATGCGGCCACCGCTTCACGCCCCGCAGGGGTCAGCTGGTAGATGCGCTTGTTCGGCCGGGCCGACTGGGCGACGTCCTGTCCCTCGATCAGCCCGGTCTTCTCCAGCCTACCGAGGGTGACGTAGATCTGTCCGATGTTCGGCTGGGGGTACGCTGCACCAAGGAGGCTCTCAAGGGTCTGCTTGAGCTCGTATCCATGGGCGGGGCCCTTCGAGAGAAGCGCCAGGAGGGGCAGACGCACAGTGCCGCCTCCTTCCCGACAGACGTTCTCGTGCGGTGGGTGTTTCGGGCTGTGCGCCGGACCGCCCGTGGACATCCGCGACATCCAGTATCCCGCATGCATAACGGGTATACAGGTGCTCACGCCGGGCGAATCACCGGCACCGCTGTGCCAGGAGGGACCGAGGGACCTATGCGGTGGACGTGTGCCGCCGGCCGGGGGCTCCTGGCAGCTGCGCTGATCTTCGCGGGGTCGTCGGTCGCGTGTTCCTCGACCGGGGGAGAAACGCATGACTCCGATGGCCGCGGTCAGCTGACTCTGGTGACGGGCGGGGACATCACCGGCTATCTGCGCAGTGTCCTCGACGACTGGAACCGGGCGCGGCCGGCCGAGAAGGTGACGCTGGTCGAGCTGCCGGAGGCCGCGGACGAGGTTCGCGCACAGATGTCCACGAGCCTGCGGTCCGGCAGCGACCGCTATGACGTCCTCAACATCGATGTGGCCTGGACATCCGAATTCGCCGCCGCGGGCTGGCTCTCCCCGCTGAACGCCGATCGCTTCCCGACGAAGCGCTTCCTGCCGCCGGTGGTGGACACCGCCACCTTCGGCGGGCGGTTGCACGCGCTGCCCTATGTGACGAACGCGGGCCTGCTGTACTACCGCAAGGACGTCCTGGACCGGGAGGGCGAGAAGCCACCGCACACCTGGGCGGAGCTGGAGAGACTGGCCAAGACGGTCGCGCCGAAGTACGGCCTCGACGGTTACGCGGGGCAGTTCCTTCCGTACGAGGGGCTGACGGTGAACGCCGCCGAGGCCGTGCAGTCGGCCGGCGGCTCGGTCCTCGCCGACGAGGGTGCCCGGGTCACCGTGGACTCCGCGGCCGCGCGGAAGGGCGTGGCCTTCCTGGCCGGGGGTGTGCGGGACGGATGGATCCCCGATAAGGCGCTTACGTACAAGGAGGAGGAGTCCCGGAAGTCCTTCCAGGACGGGCGGTTGCTCTTCCTGCGCAACTGGCCGTACGTCCACGGGCTGGCGAGCCGCGGGGACTCGAAGGTGGCGGGGAAGTTCGGCGTGGTCCCGCTGCCCGGGCCGGACGGGCCCGCCGCGGGCATCCTCGGAGGCTCGAATCTCGCGATCAACGCGAACTCGCGGCACAAGGAGTCGGCCGCGGATCTGCTGAGCTATCTGACGAGCGAGAAGGTCCAGCGCCGCGTGCTGACCGAGGGAGCGCTGCCACCTGTGTGGGCCGATCTGTACGGCGATCCCGCGCTCGTGCGCCAGTTCCCGTATCTGCCCACCCTCCGGGAGAGCGTGCTCGCGGCCAGACCCCGCCCGAAGAGCCCACGGTACGAGCAGGTGAACCTGGCCATCCAGGCGGTCGTGCACGACGCGATGGCGCAGCGGGAGACACCGGAGCACGCCGTCGAACGTCTGGCGCGTGAGCTCGAGACGATCGTCCACCAGGACTGAAAGACCGGACTTCGCGGGCGGTCAGTCGGCACCGCCGGGGACCACCAGACGCAACTCGTAGGCGCGGGCGGCCTCGATGCCGTTCATCTTCGGCATCCGGATGTCGAGCAGCGCGACGTCCGCACGCTGCTCGGCCGCGACGCGGACCGCTTCTGCCCGTCCACCGCCTCGCCGACGACCTCGATGTCGTCCTGCGTCGACAGCAGGTTCACAAAGCCGCTTCGCACCATCGCCGGGTCGTCGGCCACGACCCGCCGCCCTGCTGGTACCGGTCGCCGCCGTATCCCTGGCTCTCGTCCTGAGGGGCTGTTCCACGGTCGAGACGATCTCGCCGCGGACGGAGGATACCCGCGGCGTTCTTCCTGCTCGGCAAACGGCACATCGAGCGGTACCCCCGACCGGCTGCCGTCCGGAACAGCCCCGTAACGGGGACTGGTTGATCTGTCTCGCTCGCCCTGACCCAGCGGCACGCGGCGCCTGATCCCCGGGGGTGCGGGCTTGCTGCTGGGCGGTTCACAGGAGCGGTTCTTGCCCAACGCCTGCGATGACCGTGGTCACGACCTTGCCGACGGCTCCAGCCTCCGGCGGGGTGCCTTCCCGGTCGGCGAACAGCAGGTGCACGGCCCCGATCAGCGTGGGAGCGAGCGTGTCGACGTCGGCATCCGCCGCGATGCGGCCCAGTTCGCGCTCTGCGGTGAGGTAGGAGGCGATCATGGCCGTAGCTTCCGTCAGGACGGGGACGCCGGCCGACCCGGCCTGGCGCAGCCGAGCGCGCAGCTCATCCCGGGAGATGACGAGGCCGACGATCACCACCGCGACCGACCCGAACAGGGCCATCAGCGCGCCGGTGAGGTTGCCGGCGACGGTGCCCGACCCGGCGGACTCGCGCAGGGCGGCGGACTGGTTGCCGATCCGGCCGATGCGGTCCAGTACGAGTTCGGCGAGGAAGGCGTCGAAGTCGGCGAAGTGCCGGTGCAGGACCCCCTTGGCGCAGCCCGCCTCCGTGGTGACCGCCCGGCTGGTCAGCGCACTCGGCCCGTCCCGGAGCAGAAGGCGCTCGGCGGCGTCGAACAGCTGCTCGCGCGCGTCGCGCATGGCCACCCCTGTCGGCATACCGCGCATCCCTCCTTCCTCGGCCGGCCCGCCCGTTGACGAGTGGGCATGCGCCCACCATAGTGGGCACATGCCCACCTTACCGCCGGAGCGAGCGCCTCGTTCCGAACACGAGCCCCACCGAGCCCGACAGATGGCGGAGTCGTTCGGCTCGGACCCCGAACGCTACGACCGAGCCCGGCCCCGCTACCCCGACGCGATGGTGGACGCGATCGTCGCCGCCGGCCCCGGGCCCGACGTTCTCGACGTCGGCTGCGGTACCGGCATAGCAGCCCGGCAGTTCCAAGCGGCCGGCTGCAGGGTGCTGGGCGTCGACGTCGACGCGCGGATGGCCGAGTTCGCGCGCCGAAGCGGGCTTGAGGTCGAGGTGGCGGCGTTCGAAGCCTGGGACCCCGCCGACCGGGCATTCGATGCGGTCCTCGCCGGGCAGACCTGGCACTGGATTGACCCGTTCGCCGGTGCGGCCAAGGCTGCGCAGGTGCTACGGCCCGGTGGCCGGCTGGCCGTGTTCTGGAATGTGTTCCAGCCTTCGCCCGAGGTGTCGGACGCCTTCTCCGGGGTCTACCGCCGGGTCATGCCCAACGTGCCGCGCAATCCCTGGGCGATGCCTGCCCTCGACGGGTACTCGGTGCTGTTCACCAGGGCGGCCGACGGGATACGACAGGTGGGCGCGTTCGGCGACCCGGAGCAGTGGCGGTTCGACTGGGAGAGGGCCTACACCCGGGAGGAGTGGCTGGACCAGCTGCCTACCGGTGGCGATGTCGGCCAGTTGCCGCCGGCCGAGATGGAAGAGCTGCTGGCGGGCGTCGGGGCAGCGATCGACGCGATGGGGGGCAGCTTCACGATGCGGTACACCGCGGTGGCGGTCACTGCGG
Source organism: Streptomyces sp. 8N616 (assembly GCF_052246385.1). Classification (NCBI taxonomy): domain Bacteria; kingdom Bacillati; phylum Actinomycetota; class Actinomycetes; order Kitasatosporales; family Streptomycetaceae; genus Streptomyces; species Streptomyces sp. 8N616. Next base: position 79,740 of record NZ_JBQQBY010000005.1, read on the forward strand.
CGCGAACCGATGCAGCCTGACCCGGCTTCACGGCGCGTCGGCACACACACGATCAGTACGTGACTAGGCGGCCCGCGGGCGCCGATGCAGTCATCAGCCTTGAGGCTCCTGCGGTTTGACCTCGACCTCGCGCAGGCTCTGGTCTTTGAGCTCGGTGCGTGCCTCGGTGCGGTGCCCCCGGGCGATGTAGTCACGCATGACCGCTTCGACGGCGTCCTGGGGCGAGCCGACCCCGGCCAGGACCATCACTTCCACCACCAGTTCGGCATCGAGACTGATGTTGACCTTGGCCACGAGCGCCCCCCCTTGGTCGGACACGGACTCTAACAGCCACACAGCATCGCACTCATAGCGACGACTCGTCCTCGCTGCGGTGCAATGACACCGGACAACAACAGGGCGGAGGGCGCTGGGAGTTCGCCTGCGGCAGGCACATGCGTCCGCTACTGCAAGGAGAACGGAGGCGTTCAGATGTCCCGGAAGATCTCGATCTGCGCGCCGACCGAGTTCAGCCGCTCCGCCAGGTCCTCGTAACCCCGGTTGATCACATACACGTTGCGCAGCACGGACGTGCCCTCCGCGGCCATCATCGCCAGCAGCACGACCACCGCGGGCCGCAGCGCGGGCGGGCACATCATCTCGGCGGCGCGCCAGCGCGTAGGGCCCTCGACCAGCAGCCGGTGCGGGTCGAGGAGTTTGACGTCCGCGCCCAGCCGGTTGAGATCGGTCAGGTAGATCGCGCGGTTGTCGTAGACCCAGTCGTGGATCAGCGTCGAGCCCTGGGCCGTGGCGGCGATGGCCGCGAAGAACGGCACGTTGTCGATGTTGAGCCCGGGGAACGGCATCGGGTGGATCTTGTCGATCGGTCCGCGCAGCTTGGACGGCCGTACGGTCAGGTCGATCAGTCGCGTACGGCCGTTGTCCGCCGGATACTCGGGGCTGCGCTCGGTGTCGAGGCCCATCTCCTCCAGGACGGCCAGCTCGATCTCCATGAACTCCACCGGCACCCGCCGGATCGTCAGCTCCGACTCCGTGACGACGGCGGCGGCGAGCAGGCTCATGGCCTCCACCGGGTCCTCGGAGGGCGCGTAGTCCACGTCGCGGTCGATCTGCGCTACGCCGTGCACGGTCAGCGTCGTCGTGCCGACGCCCTCGACGCTGACGCCCAGCTGCTCCAGGAAGAAGCACAGGTCCTGGACCATGTAGTTGGAGCTGGCGTTGCGGATGACCGTGACGCCGTCGTGCCGGGCGGCGGCCAGCAGCGCGTTCTCGGTCACCGTGTCGCCGCGCTCGGTCAGCACGATCGGGCGGCCGGGCGAGACGGAGCGGTCGACCTGCGCGTGGTACGTGCCCTCGGTGGCCGTGACTTCCAGGCCGAAGTGCCGGAGCGCCGTCATATGGGGCTGTACGGTGCGCGTCCCGAGGTCGCAGCCGCCCGCGTAGGGAATCCGGAAGTGGTCCATCCGGTGCAGCAGCGGGCCGAGGAACATGATGACGCTGCGGGTCCGGCGCGCCGCGTCCGTGTTCATCGCGTCCAGGTCGAGCCGGGCGGGAGGGACGATCTCCAGGTCACCGGCGTCGTTGAGCCACCGGGTCCGTACGCCGATGCTGCCCAGCACCTCGAGGATCCGGTAGACCTCCTCGATCCGCGCGACCCGCCTGAGCGTGGTGCGCCCCGAGTTGAGCAGCGCCGCGCACAGCAGCGCCACGCACGCGTTCTTGCTGGTCTTCACGTCGATACGGCCGGACAGCCGGCGCCCGCCGACCACGCGCAGGTGCATGGGGCCCGCGTAGCCGAGGGAGACGATCTCGCTGTCGAGCGCTTCACCGATGCGGGCGATCATCTCAAGGCTGATGTTCTGATTGCCGCGCTCGATACGGTTGACGGCGCTCTGGCTGGTGCCGAGCGCCTCGGCGAGCTGCGTCTGTGTCCAGCCCCTGTGCTGGCGGGCGTCGCGGATGAGCTTGCCGATGCGTACGAGGTAGTCGTCTCCCATGAGGCGAATGTTATCTCAGATATGAGATTGGCGCCTGTTGCGATCAGGTCCGGATGGGTGTCGTCACCGCTCCTGGAGCACCGACAGGACGTTGCCCGCCGGATCCCTGAACCACGCGATGTACGGGCCCTCCTGGCGGAAGACCCCCTTTTCGTCCTGCTCGAAGCCCTCGTACCGCTCGAAGGTCACTCCGCGCCGGCCCAGCTCGTCGACGGCCTGGTCGACGTCGTCCACGGGGAAGTTGAGGATGGTGAACGAGGCCGGGGTGTGGTCCTCCTTGGGGTAGACCAGGATCTCCGTGCCGCCGGCGATGTGCAGCGTCATCAGGCCGTACTCCTCGGACGTCCGCAGGCCCAGCGTCTCGCCGTAGAACTCCTTCGCCTTCCGCATGTCGTTCACCGCGAAGCCGCTGAACGCCTTGGTGTTCCCGAACATGGCCGTGTCCCTTCTCCGGTTCTCCCTCTCACCACGAACGAACCCGCCGGGGACCGGCAGCGCAAACGGAAGGGGGCCGGATGCGGCAGCGCACGTCCCGTACGGGCGGGGTCACTGTCCCCGTCCGCTCCGCAGTTCCCGCAGAGAGTGGCCCACCTCGGCCGCGCTGTCCCGCAGCCGGGCGGACTCGGGCGCGTCGGCCCCGGCCAGTTGGGTCTCGATCGCCTCCAGCCGCGCGCCCAGCTCGTCCAGCCGTTTCTGGTCGCGGGTCAGCAGCCGCTGCAACTGGCGGTTTTTGCGGTGCAGTTCGAGGAAGACGCTGACCTTGGCCCGCAGCACCCACGGGTCGAACGGTTTGGTGAGGAAGTCCGCCGCGCCCGTGGCATAGCCGCGGAATGCGTATCCCCGGTCGGTGTCCGTGCCGGTCAGAAAGATGATCGGCACGTCCTTGGTCTGGTCGAGCCGCTTGATGTTCGCTGCGGTCTCGAAGCCGTCCATGCCCGGCATCAGCACGTCGAGGAGCACGACCGCGAACTCCTGGCGCAGCAGCGCCTTCATCGCGTCCTCCCCGGAGCGGGCCCGTACGAGAGGTTCGCCCAGGGAGCCCAGCACGGCTTCCAGGGCGACCAGGTTGTCCTCCATATCGTCGACGATCAGGATGCCGGCGCGGTCGGCGGCGAAGCCGCTGTTCATGGTGTCGCCTTCGGGGATTCGTCGTCACGGTCGGGGTCGAGCAGGTCGCAGATGAGCCCGATCAGCCGGTCGACGTCGACCGGCTTGGGCACATACGCGTTGGCGCCGCAGGCGATGGACTTCTCGCGGTCGCCCGGCATCGCCTTCGCGGTGAGGGCGATGATGGGGAGGTCGGCGTAGCGCGGGGTGCGGCGGATCGCCTCCATGGTCTGGTATCCGTCCATCTCGGGCATCATGATGTCCATCAGGACCATGGAGACGTCGGGGTGCCGCTCGAGCGATTCGATGCCCTCGCGGCCGTTCTCCGCGTATAGCACCGACATTCCCACGCGGCCCAGTACATGGGTGAGCGCGAAGACATTGCGGATGTCGTCGTCCACGATCAGCACGCGGCTGCCGGGCAGTACGTGTCCCGCTCGGCCGGACTTCCACTGCTCCAGCCGGGTCGGGGTGGGCCAGTGGTCGCTCTGGTCCGGGAAGGCGGCCACATCCGCCGGGGCCGGCTGGTGCGCCGGCCCGGCCTCCCTTCCGGGCTCCGCCGATGCCTCCGGTTCCACGCCGGCGATGTCGGGGTAGATCGCCGGGACGGTGAAGGTGAAGGTGCTGCCCTTGCCCGGCTCGCTCTCGGCGGTGATCCTCCCGCCGAGGAGTCCGGCGATCTCCCTGCTGATCGACAGGCCCAGGCCCGTCCCGCCGTACTTCCGGTTGGTCGTGCCGTCCGCCTGCTGGAACGCCTCGAAGATCACCGGCAGCTTGTCGGGAGCTATTCCGATGCCGGTGTCCTTGACGGAGAAGGCGATCAGGTCCTCCACGCCCTCGAAGTGATGGCCTTGCGGGTCCTTGACCCGCTCCACTCTCAGCTCGACCCGGCCCGCCGAGGTGAACTTGATGGCGTTGGACAGCAGATTGCGCAGAATCTGCTGGATCCGCTGCTCGTCGGAGTGCATCTCGCGCGGCACGTCCTCGCCGACCGCCACCTCGAAGGCCAGACCGCGGTCGAGGGTGATGGGGCGGAAGGTGGCGTGGACGTAGTCGAGGAGCTTGATCAGCGGCAGCTTCTTGGCGCGTACGTCCATCCGGCCGGCCTCGATCTTCGACAGGTCGAGGATGTCGTTGATCAGCTGGAGCAGGTCGGAGCCCGAACGGTGGATGGTGGTGGCGAACTGCACCTCCTGCTCGGACAGATGGCCGTCGGGGTTGTCGGACAGCAGCCGGGCCAGAATGAGCAGGGAGTTCAGCGGGGTGCGCAGCTCGTGCGACATGTTCGCCAGGAACTCCGACTTGTACTGCGAGGAGGTGGCCAGCAGCGCCGCCTTCTCCTCCAGCTCCGCGTTGGAGCGCTGCAACTTGGCCTGCTGGCGCTGGAGTTCGTCCGAGCGCTCCTGGAGCTGCATCGCCAGCCGCTGGGACTGGCTGAGCAGCGACTCGGTCCGGGAGTTGGCGATGATGGTGTTCATCGCGACGCCGATGGTGTTGACGAACTGGTCGAAGAAGGCCAGGTGCACATCGGAGAAGCGGGAGAACGAGGCCAGCTCGATCACGCCGAGCAGCTTGTCCTCGAAGAGGATCGGGATGATGACCACGCTCGCCGGGGCCGCCTCCCCCAACCCTGAATTGATCTTGATGTAGTCGGGCGGGGCCTCCTCCATGAGGATGCGCTTCTTCTCCAGCGCCGCCTGCTGTACGAGGCCGTGGCCCGGCATACCGGGAGTGTCGACCGTCGCCCCCTGCGCGGAGCCGTAGCCCGCGATGAAGGCGAGACCGCGCTGCGAGGTGAGCCTGCCGTCGGCGCTCGGCGGCCCGCCGTCGCCGTCGGTCGTGGCCAGGAAGAACGCGCCGTACTGGGCGTTCACCAGAGGGGTCAGCTCACGCAGGATCAGGTCGGCGACCTCCATCAGGTCCCGGTGGCCCTGCATCAGTCCGGCGAGGCGGGCGAGGTTGGACTCCAGCCAGTCCTTCGCGCGGGTCGTCTCGCGGAGGTTGGAGACCATCAGGTTGATGTTGTTCTTCAGCTCGGCGACCTCACCCCGGGTCTCCACGGTGATGGAGCGGGACATGTCGCCCTGGGCCACGGCGGAGGCGACCTCGGCGATGGCCCGGACCTGGGTGGTGAGGTTGAGGGCCAGCTCGTTGACGTTCGTCGTCAGGCGCTTCCAGGTGCCGAAGACGCCCTCGACCCGGGCCTGACCGCCGAGTTGGCCCTCGCTGCCGACTTCGCGGGCGACCCGGGTGACCTCGCTGGAGAAGGAGGAGAGCGTGTCCACCATGGTGTTGATGGTGGTCTTGAGCTCCAGGATCTCACCGCGCGCGTCCACGTCGATCTTCTTCGACAGGTCGCCCTGGGCCACGGCCGTCGCCACCTGGGCGATGTTGCGGACCTGGGAGGTGAGGTTGTCGGCCATGAAGTTGACGTTGTCGGTGAGGTCCTTCCAGACGCCGGAGACGCCACGGACCTGCGCCCGGCCGCCGAGCCTGCCGTCCGTGCCCACCTCCCAGGCCACGCGGTTGACCTCATCGGCGAACGCGGACAGCTGATCCACCATGGTGTTGATCGTCGACTTCAGCTGGAGGATCTCGCCCTGAGCGTTCACGGTGATCTTCTGGGAGAGATCGCCGTTGGCGACGGCCGTGGTGACCTGGGCGATGTTGCGGACCTGGTAGGTCAGGTTGGACGCCATGAAGTTGACGTTGTCGGTGAGGTCCTTCCAGACGCCGGAGACGCCGCGGACCTGGGCCTGGCCGCCGAGGTTGCCCTCGGTGCCGACTTCGCGGGCGACGCGGGTGACTTCGTCGGCGAAGGCCGAGAGCTGGCTGACCATGGTGTTGATCGTCGACTTCAGTTCCAGGATCTCCCCCTTGGCCTCGACGGTGATGGTCTTGCCCAGGTCGCCCTGGGCGACCGCCGTGGCCACCTGGGCGATGTTACGGACCTGGGTGGTGAGGTTGTCGGCCATGAAGTTGACGTTGTCGGTGAGGTCCTTCCAGACGCCGGAGACGCCACGGACCTGCGCCCGGCCGCCGAGCCTGCCGTCCGTGCCCACCTCCCAGGCCACGCGGTTGACCTCATCGGCGAACGCGGACAGCTGATCCACCATGGTGTTGATCGTCGACTTCAGCTGGAGGATCTCGCCCTGAGCGTTCACGGTGATCTTCTGGGAGAGATCGCCGTTGGCGACGGCCGTGGTGACCTGGGCGATGTTGCGGACCTGGTAGGTCAGGTTGGACGCCATGAAGTTGACGTTGTCGGTGAGGTCCTTCCAGACGCCGGAGACGCCGCGGACCTGGGCCTGGCCGCCGAGGTTGCCCTCGGTGCCGACTTCGCGGGCGACGCGGGTGACTTCGTCGGCGAAGGCGGAGAGCTGGTCCACCATCGTGTTGACGGTGAGCTTCAGCTCCAGCAGCTCGCCGGTGGCCTCGACGGTGACCGAACGGGTCAGGTCGCCGCGGGCCACCGCCGTCGTCACCACCGCGATGTCCCGCACCTGGGCCGTCAGCCGGGCGGCCATGGTGTTGACGGCCTCCGTCACGTCCCGCCAACTGCCCGAGAGTCCCTGCACCTTGGCCCGGCCGCCGAGCCGCCCCTCCGTGCCGACCTCGCGGGCCACCCGCGTCACCTCGCCGGTGAACAGCGACAGCTGGTCGACCATGGTGTTGACCGCCCGCCCCAGGCGGCGCAGGTCGCCGCGGAGCGGCCGGTTGCCGTCGTGGAGATCCACCCGCTGGGTGAGATCGCCGCCGGCCACCGCGTCCAGGACACGGGTGGCGTTCGCGGCCGGGGCGACGAGGGCGTCGACAAGGGAGTTGGCGGCTCCCACGCTCGCCGTCCACGTGCCCTGGCCGGGGCTCGCCGAGAGCCGCTCGTCGAGCCTTCCGTGGCGCACGATCTCCCGGCGCACCCGTACCAGTTCGTCCGCGAAGTGCTTGTTGCGGTCGGCGATCTGGTTGAAGACGGCGGCGAGGTCGGCCGCGACGCCCTGGGGCACCGCGTCGGCGGGGGACGGGGTCTCGTACGCGCCCGGCAGCCGGACACGGAAGTCGCCGTCCCGTAAGGCGGTCATCGCCGCCAGGAGCGGGCGCAGCGCGTCGGCGCGAATCCACCCCCCGCCGGGCGGCGGTGCCGCGGCTGCCGTACCAGAAATGTCGTGTGATGTACCAATTGCAGAGCTCATCGCAGCCCACTTCGGTGACTTGGTGCTCATGGGCAGGCTCAGTCTGTCACTCTGTCGGAGTAGTCAGCGGCGCGTTTGCTCGAAATGGTCAGGAGCCGCACTGTGGGGTCGATTCCGAAACTGCGCGAAACCTGTTCCGGGGCCGCCATCGTCCGTGGGACGCGGCCGATGGTACGCACCAACCTGCCCGGGAATCCTCTCGCGCCCGCCACCGCCCGCCGTTTCGTACGCGTCGCGCTCGCCGACTGGGCGGAGCTCCGGCTGCCCTCCTCCGAGGTCATCACCGACCGGCTGGCGGAGGACGCGGCACTGCTCGTCAGCGAGATGGTCACCAACGCGGTGGTGCATGCGGGCACGGACGTGGAGCTGGTCTGCCGCCTGGTGGCGGCAGGGGAGGAAGACGGTGGGGCGGCCGGGCTGGTGGTGGAGGTCTCCGACCGCCACGCGGCACGGCCGGTGGGGAGCCAGCCGCCTCCGGCAGGGGAGTACGGCCGGGGGCTCCAGCTGGTGGGCGCGCTCGCCGAGTCCTGGGGAGTGAGCTACCGGAGAGGCCTGAAGACCGTGTGGTTCCGGCTGACGGACACGGAGCCCGACGGCGCGGACGGTCGACGGCCCGGCTGGGACTCGGTGTTCGGCGGGGCGATGGCGCTGCCGGCCGCGGACCCCGGTAACCGGCGGCCGGTCACGGCCCGGGCGCAGGGCGGCGACTGGGGGCGGCAGGCTGGCGACTGGGGGCGGCGCCCGGACTGGGAGCAGGGCTCCGACTGGGACACTCGTGGCGCCCTGTCCTTCCTCGCGGAGGCGTCCGACCTGCTGGCGGGGCAGTTCGACGAGGACATGGTGGCGGCGCTGGCCGGGCAGTTGCTCGTGCCGCGGCTGGCCGACTGGTGCGCGGTCTGGCTGGACGACGAGGCCGGGCGCGCACCGGGCTCCGCGCCGCGGCTCGCCCGGGTCTGGCATGCCCAGGAGAGTCGTATCGAAGCGTTCAGGGCGGCGTTGGAGAAGAATCCTCCGGTGCTCGGGGAAGCGGTGCGCGGCTGGCCGGTGCCCTGGCCGTGGCCGGCGACCGAGCCGGAGACGCCGGGGAGCGCGTACGGTCTGCAGCCGTGGGAGGAGGACGGCGGCTCTGCGCTCGCCTGCCGGCTCTTCGCGGGCGCCCGCAGCGTCGGCACCCTGCTGCTCGGCCGGGAAAGCCCGGCGCGCATCCCCGACGAAGTGGGCGCGCTGATCGAGGACTTCGCGCGCCGCGTCGCGCTGGCGATCCTCTCGGCGCGCCAGTACACCCGCGAGGCCACGACGAGCCTGGTCCTGCAGAAGGGACTGCGGCCCCGCGGAATCGCCCCCATCCCGGGCGTGACCACCCACGTGGTGTACGAGCCGGCCGGCGAGGGCGCGTGGGCGGGCGGCGACTTCTACGACATCTTCCAGGCCGGCGAGGGCCGGTGGTGCTTCGCCCTGGGAGACGTGTGCGGGAACGGGTCGGAGGCGGCCGTCGTGACCGGTCTCGTCCGGCCCTGGCTGAAGCTGCTGGCGCACGAGGGATACAGCGTCGGAGGAGTGCTCGACCGGCTCAACCGCATGCTCATGGACGACGCCACGCAGGCGGCGGAGGCCGCCGCGCCACCGGCGACCGCCGACGCGGGCTCCGTGCCGTGGGAGGCTCCCCAGGTGCGCTTTCTCTCACTGGTGTACGGGGAGCTGGTGGCGGCGGGCGACGGTCCCGGCATGCGGTGCACCCTGGCCAGCGCCGGTCATCCGCTGCCGCTGCTGCTGCTGCCCGACGGCGAGGTGCGGCCCGCGGCGACGCCCCAGCTGCTGCTGGGCGTGCAGGAGGACACGGCGTACGAGTCCCAGACCTTCCACCTGCGCCCCGGCGACACCCTGCTGTCCGTGACGGACGGGGTGACCGAGCGCCGCTCGGGGCAGCGGCAGTTCGACGACGGCGGCGGGCTGGCGGCGGCGCTGGCCGGCTGTGTGGGGCTGGGAGCGGCGGGGGTCGCGGAGCGGATCAGGCGCGCGGTGCACGAATTCGGCGAGACGCCGCCGGACGACGACCTGGCGCTGCTGGTTCTCCATGCCGGTGACCTCGCCGGTCGGGCCACTCCGCGGTGACCTCGCCGCTCGGGCGCCGGCCGGATTGTCCGGTGGTGACCGTGCCGGTCGGGCTGTGCGGCGGTGACCGCGCTGGTCGGGTCGTCCGGTGGTGAGCTCCCAGGTCGGGCGGCTGCGCCGGGGACCTTGCCAGTCGCGGGACTTGCGGCGGCAGCCACCGGCTCCGCCCGGGCCCATGTGCTGACTCTCATCCCGATGTGCTGGGGTTTCTCAAGAGGGCGTCGTACGTTTCTCAACCGGTGCCGGCAGCGTCCCAGCTCAACTTGGACCCGGCGGCCGCCGAGATGGGTCGGAACCGGATAGCGGAGCGAGAGTCAACACCATCATGACCACACCACGAGACCTGTTGATCGTCGCCATGGACATGGCTTCCAGTCGCCCTCCGGAGCGAGGCGATCTGTCACTCGCCTTGGCGGGAGCCGAGGTGATCGACCTTCTGAATGCCCAGGCCGTCAGACTGGACGGCGATCACATCGTGCCGGGCGACCGGCGCGCACTGGACGATCGCCTGTTGGATGAGGCCGCGTCGTCGCTCCTCCGGCAAGCGCCGTACGAGTCGGTCGACGACTGGCTGTGGCGCCGAGGCCGCGGCCTGTCCGCGGCCTATGTGGCCGCCTTTGAGGCGGAAGGGCAGCTCACCCGGCAACGCCGCCGCTGGATGCTCTTCGGGACCAGCCGGATGGTGCTGGCCGATACTCCTGCTCGCCGTCTGGCGGTGGACCGCTGGACATCGGATGAGCCCATCCTCGCCACCCTTGCGGCGGCCGTCGGACTCCGCGACGAGCGGGCTGGAGACCCCCCGGCCGTGGCCGACGACGCGGTGGCGACCGTGCTCGCCGCCGTCCATGACGCACTGAGGGAACTGGAGGCCGAACGGCAACGGCGAGCGCTCGACGAGGCGGCCTTCAACAACATTTGGCGAGGCGAATGACGTCAGTCTGCCCGACACGCGTCCCCTTTGCCCCGTCGCGCTGAACACGGAACGGGCGCGGGCGGGACATGACCGAGCAGCGGTGATGTACTAGAGTTATCTCGACATCGAGATATCTGCCCGAGAGGCGCACCGCTGCCGCCGCCGGTAAGGGTTACCTAACTAAGTCTTACCTTAGCGAACCGGCCACAAGCCGTGGCGGCAGGATCGCGTGAGTAACGCGCACATTGATGAAGGAGACTGTCGTGTCGGCGAACAGCTTCGACGCCCGCGCCACGCTGCGCGTGGGTGACGAGTCGTACGAGATCTTCCGGCTGGACAAGGTCGAGGGCTCCGCCCGCCTGCCGTACAGCCTGAAGGTGCTGCTGGAGAACCTGCTCCGCACCGAGGACGGCGCGAACATCACCGCCGACCACATCCGGGCGCTGGGCAACTGGGACGCGAGCGCCCAGCCCAGCCAGGAGATCCAGTTCACGCCGGCCCGCGTGATCATGCAGGACTTCACCGGCGTGCCCTGCGTCGTGGACCTCGCCACCATGCGCGAGGCCGTCAAGGAGCTCGGCGGCGACCCGGCGAAGATCAACCCGCTGGCCCCGGCCGAGCTGGTCATCGACCACTCCGTCATCGCCGACCGCTTCGGCACCCCGGACGCCTTCCTCCAGAACGTGGAGCTGGAGTACGGCCGTAACAAGGAGCGCTACCAGTTCCTGCGCTGGGGCCAGACCGCCTTCGACGAGTTCAAGGTCGTCCCGCCCGGCACCGGCATCGTCCACCAGGTCAACATCGAGCACCTGGCCCGTACGGTCATGGTCCGGAACGGCCAGGCGTACCCCGACACCCTTGTCGGCACCGACTCGCACACCACCATGGTCAACGGCCTCGGCGTCCTCGGCTGGGGCGTCGGCGGCATCGAGGCCGAGGCCGCGATGCTCGGCCAGCCGGTCTCGATGCTCATCCCGCGCGTCGTCGGCTTCAAGCTGACCGGCCAGCTGCCCACCGGCACCACCGCCACCGACCTGGTCCTCACGATCACCGAGATCCTGCGCAAGCACGGCGTCGTCGGCAAGTTCGTCGAGTTCTACGGCGAGGGCGTCGCGTCCGTGCCGCTGGCCAACCGCGCCACCATCGGCAACATGTCGCCGGAGTTCGGTTCCACCGCCGCGATCTTCCCGATCGACGGCGAGACCATCAACTACCTCAAGCTCACCGGCCGCTCCGAGCAGCAGCTCGCGCTCGTCGAGGCGTACGCCAAGGAGCAGGGCCTGTGGCTGGACCCGGCCGCTGAGCCGGACTTCTCCGAGAAGCTGGAGCTGGACCTCTCCACGGTCGTCCCGTCGATCGCCGGTCCGAAGCGCCCGCAGGACCGCATCGTCCTCGCCGACGCCAAGCACCAGTTCCTCGAGGACGTCCGCAACTACGTCGCCGACGCCGAGGACCCCGACGAGGCGAGCAAGGAGTCCTTCCCGGCCTCCGACGCGCCCGCGGTGAGCAACGGTGCCCCGGCCAAGAAGGTCAAGGTCACCGCCCCCGACGGCACCGAGTACGAGATCGACCACGGCGCCGTCGCCGTCGCCGCGATCACCTCCTGCACCAACACCTCCAACCCGTACGTCATGGTCGCCGCCGCGCTGCTGGCCAAGAAGGCGGTGGAGAAGGGCCTCACCCGCAAGCCGTGGGTCAAGACCACCCTGGCCCCCGGCTCCAAGGTCGTCATGGACTACTACGACCGGGCCGGCCTCACCCCATACCTCGACAAGCTGGGCTTCAACCTTGTCGGCTACGGCTGCACCACCTGCATCGGCAACTCGGGACCGCTGCCGGACGAGGTGTCCAAGGCCGTCAACGACAACGACCTCGCCGTCGTCTCCGTGCTCTCCGGCAACCGCAACTTCGAGGGCCGGATCAACCCGGACGTCAAGATGAACTACCTGGCGTCCCCGCCGCTGGTCGTCGCGTACGCCATCGCCGGCTCGATGAAGACCGACATCACCACCGAGGCGCTGGGCACCGACACCGAGGGCCACCCGGTCTTCCTCAAGGACATCTGGCCCTCCGAGCAGGAGGTCGAGCAGGTCGTCGCCTCCGCGATCGGCCAGGAGATGTTCGGCACCAGCTACGCCGACGTCTTCGCGGGCGACGCGCAGTGGCAGTCGCTGCCGATCCCGACCGGCAACACCTTCGAGTGGGACGCCGAGTCCACCTACGTCCGCAAGCCCCCGTACTTCGAGGGCATGACGATGGACCCGGCCGCGGTGGAGGACATCGCGGGCGCCCGGGTCCTCGCCAAGCTCGGCGACTCGGTCACCACCGACCACATCTCCCCGGCCGGTGCGATCAAGGCCGACACCCCGGCCGGCACGTACCTCACCGAGCACGGCGTCGAGCGCCGCGACTTCAACTCGTACGGTTCCCGGCGCGGCAACCACGAGGTCATGATCCGCGGCACCTTCGCCAACATCCGGCTGCGCAACCAGATCGCGCCGGGCACCGAGGGCGGCTTCACGCGTGACTTCACGCAGGAGGGCGGCCCGGTCTCCTTCATCTACGACGCCTCGCGCAACTACATCGAGCAGGGCATCCCGCTGGTCGTCCTCGCGGGCAAGGAGTACGGCTCCGGCTCGTCCCGCGACTGGGCCGCCAAGGGCACCGCCCTGCTCGGCGTCAAGGCCGTCATCGCCGAGTCGTACGAGCGCATCCACCGCTCGAATCTCATCGGCATGGGCGTTCTGCCGCTCCAGTTCCCGGAGGGGCAGTCGGCGGAGTCGCTCGGCCTGACCGGCGAGGAGGCGTTCTCCATCTCCGGCGTGACCGCGCTGAACGACGGCTCCATTCCGCGGACCGTCAGGGTGACGACCGACAGCCGCGTCGAGTTCGACGCCGTGGTGCGGATCGACACCCCGGGTGAGGCGGAGTACTACCGCAACGGCGGCATCATGCAGTACGTGCTGCGCTCGCTGATCCGCAAGTAAGCGCGGCAGGCAGGGCAGTCCGGCGGGGCCGCACCTCCGGGAGGGGGGTGCGGCCCCGCCGCGTACGTATCGGAGCGCGGGGGGGCTTGTCCGACCGGCGACCGCGACAACGTTGTCAGTGGAAGGGTCGGGTTCAGTAGGCCGCCAAGTGGCCCATGTTGTCAAGGGCGTTGAGCCGGACAGCTGTACCTGGAACGGCGCGCGCGGTCTTACGGCGGGTGCGCGCCATCGGGTACGGTCGCTCCCGGCTTGTTCGTCCCGTCGACCGCGGCCCTTCCGACAAGGCAGGACCGCCATGCTCCTCCGCCCCTCCGCCGCGCTGGCGGCCGTGGCGCTCACCGTGGGCCTCGTCGCGCCCACGCTGGCCACGCCGGCATCCGCGGCCTCGCCCCCGACCCTGGTCAACGACCCCACCGCGTACGTCGATCCGCTGATCGGCAGCCGGAACGGCGGCAACACCTTCCCCGGCGCCGTGCTCCCCTTCGGCATGCTCTCCTGGAGCCCCGAGAACACCCGCGGCGACGCCACCCGCACCGCGGCCCCCGGCGGCTACCACTACGACGCCACCCGCATCCGCGGATTCAGCCTCACCCACATGTCCGGTACGGGGTGCGCGGGCGGCGCGGGCGACATCCCGTTCTTCCCCCACGCCGGCGAAGTCACCACGTCCCCCGCCGCGGACACCAAGGACGCGGTGTACGCCGCCGACTTCAAGCACTCCGACGAGACGGCCGAGCCCGGCCGCTACAAGGTCGCCCTCTCCTCCGGCGTCACCGCCGACCTGACCGCCACCGCCCGCACCGGGTCCGGCCGCTTCACCTTCCCCGAGGACGAGCCCGCCTCCCTGCTGATCCGCACCGCCAACTCCGAGGTCGGCAGCACGGACGCCGACGTCACCATCGATCCGGACCGCCGCACCGTCTCCGGCTCGGTCACCAGCGGAAACTTCTGCGGCTACCTCGACCCCGAGGGCCGCCGCAGCTACTACACCCTGCACTTCACCGCCACCTTCGACCGCCCCTTCACCGCCCACGGCACCTGGCAGGACGACACGCTCCGGGCCGGGACGACCAGCGCCGAGGGCGGCGCCGGCGGATACGGCACCAACGGCCGCCCGGTCGCGGGCAAAGGCTCCGGCGGCTATGTGCAGTTCGCCCCCGGCACAGGACCCGTGGGTGTCAAGGTCGGCATCTCGTACGTGAGCCAGGCGGGCGCGAAGGCCAACCTCGCTGCCGAGAATCCGCCGGGCCGCGACTTCGGCGACGTACGGGCGGCTGCGCACCGCACCTGGCGCGAGCAGCTCTCCGCCATCAGGGTCGGCGGCGGCAGCGACGCCGACCGCACCGCCTTCTACACCGCGCTCTACCACGCCCTCCTCCACCCCAACGTCATCAGCGACGCGGACCGCCGCTACACCGGCAGCGACGGCAGAACCCACCGCGTGAGCACGGGCCACCAGGCGCAGTACGGCACCTTCTCCGGCTGGGACGTCTACCGCTCCCAGGTGCAGCTGCTCACCCTCCTCGAGCCCCGCGCGGGCTCCGACATCGCGCAGTCGCTGCTCAACTTCGCCCGCCAGAACGGCGGCGTCTGGGACCGCTGGATCCACAACGCGGGCGGCACGCACGTCATGAACGGCGACCCGTCCGCCGCCGCCCTCGCCGGCATCCGGGCCTTCGGCGGCACGCACTTCGACCTCGAGGGCGCGCTCGACTCCCTGGTGAAGGCGGCCACCGTGCCGACCGCGAAGGACCTGAGCCCCGCGGGCAAACCGATCATGTCGGTCGGGCAGCGCCCCTCCCTCGACAAGTACCTCGACCTGCACTACATGCCGTCCGTCTCCAACGCCTGGGGCGGCGCGGCCGAGACGCTGGAGATGTCCGGAGCCGACTTCGCCGTCTCCCAGCTCGCCGAGGCCGCGGGGGAGCGGAAGACCGCCGAGGCCTTCGCCGAGCGCGCCCAGTGGTGGCAGAACAACTTCAACGCCGCCGCTCATGACACGGGCGGCTACATCGCCAACCGGAAGGCCGACGGCAGCTGGGTCACCGGCTTCACCCCGGCCACCGGCAATGGATTCGTGGAGGGCACCAGCGCCCAGTACACCTGGATGGTCCCGCACAACCCGGCCGGCCTCTTCGCCGCCATGGGCGGCAGGGACGCCGCCGTGAAGCGCCTGGACTCCTTCTTCCACAACGCCGACGGCAGCTGGGCCCTCACCGGGGCGGGCGGCGAGAAGTCGGAGCTGGACAACGAGCCCTCCATCAACGTCCCCTACCTGTACGCCTACGCCGGGCAGCCGTACAAGACGCAGGAGACCGTACGGGCCGCGATGCGGCAGCTGTGGACCACGCAGCCCGGGGGCATCCCCGGCAACGACGACCTCGGCGAGATGTCGTCCTGGTACGTCTTTTCCGCCCTGGGGCTCTACCCGCAGGTTCCCTCGCGTTCCGAACTGGTGCTGGCCTCCCCGCTGTTCCCGCGCGCCGAGATCGACCGCGGCGCCCGCTCCATCTCCATCAGCGCCCCGCAGGCCGCGCCCGACGCGCCGTACGTGCAGTCCCTGCGGATCAACGGCCGGGCGAGCGACCGGGCCTGGCTGCCGGAGTCCTTCGTCAACCGGGGCGGCAGGCTCGACTTCACCCTGGGCACCGAGCCCGACCGCTCCTGGGGCGCGGACCCGGCCGACGCCCCGCCGTCCTTCCGCGACGGCGAGCAGCCGTACCAGATCGGGGTCGGGCCGACCACGGGCACCGTCGCGCCGGGCGGCAGCATGACCGTGAAGGTCGCGGCCGTTCCCGTCAGCGAGGGGGACCGGCCCGAGGTGCGCTTCACGGCCGAAGCCCCGGACGGGCTCACGGCCTCACCCGCCTCCGGGACGGTGGGCCCCGATGGCACCGCGGAGATCGCCCTCACCGCCGGTGAAGGCACGGAGCAGGGCTTCTACGACGCCAGGGTGACGGTGACCAGCGACCGTACGACCGTCGTCCAGCCGGTCACGGTGACGGTCGCCGCGCCGGGCAGCCTCCTCGCCGCGTACAACAACGTCGGCTCGTCCGACGACGAGGGCGAGCACGACGAGGGCGACTACGACGGCGGCGGCTGGAGCTATTCGCGGCAGGCGCTGGGCCAGGCCGGGCTGACACCGGGGGCGAAGGGCACGGTCGGCGGCCTCGACTTCACCTGGCCCGGCTCGCCAGCCGGCCGCCCTGACAACGCCTCGGCCGACGGCCAGACCATCGAGCTGCCCCGGCCCGCCACCGCACTGTCCTTCGTCGGCAGCGCGGTCAACGGGAACCAGCCCGCCGAGGCCAAGGTCACGTACACCGACGGCAGTTCTGGCACGGCCTCCGTCTCCTTCACGGACTGGACGGTCGGCGGCGGGAGCGGGACGGTCCAGTACGGCAACCTGACCGTCGCCAGGACCCCGTACCGCAATGTCAGCGGCGGGGACAAGGACGTGATCGACGCCTATGTCTTCGCGACCGCGCCCTTCAAGGCCCCCGACGGCAAGACGATCAAGAGCGTCACGCTGCCGGACAACGAGAACCTGCATGTTTTCACGGTGGCCGTGGGCTGAGGCCCGGCGGGCGCGCCGCGGGCCAGGGACGGCAGGGCCGCACCCCTCCCGAAAGGGGTGCGGCCCTGCCGCAGTGGCCCACTATTCCGCGTCAAGCGGTGCCGCGGTCATCCGTCCGGCTTCGGCGGGCGGCGAAGACAGCGCTTCCGCCGGCGGCCAGCAGCACGCCGGCGCCGCCGAGCAGCCACGGGGTGGCGCCGGCTCCGGCGTGGGCGAGCGAGCCGTTCGGCTTGGGCGCGGTGGTACCTGACGCGGTCTCATCGCCCCCCGAGGTGCCGGAGGTGCCGGAGGTGGCCGTATCGGTCGTACCCGTCGTACCCGTCGTCCCGGAAGTGGCCGGGCCGGTCGCCGTCCTGGTCCCCGCGATGTGGAACGACGCCATGACGTTGTTCTGCCCGTCGTTCAGCTTGCACTTCGCGTCCATCTTGCCCGGGAAAGTCACGTCGCCACTCGCGTCCTTCGGGGTGAGACGCGCGACGAGGTCGCCGACGGTGATCTTGGCGCTGCCCGGCTGCTTGAAGGTGAGCGCCGGCGCGGCGCCGGTCGCCTTGACGTCGAACGCCCCGGACGCCGGGACCTTGGTCTTCACGTTGACCGGCAGTTTCACGTGGATGTCGCCCTCCGGTGCGGCCACGCGGGCCTTCGCGACCACCCTTCCCTCAACGGTCTTCACACCGACCTTGCCCAGCACCTTCGTCGCGTTTGCGGGCACCGGCAGCCGCGCTTTGACGACGAATTTCGGGGTGCGCTTGCCGACCTCGGCCGACTTCGGGATATCCGCGTCAATCTTCAGCGTGACAGGCAGGTCCTCGATTAACTCAGTTGAGCATGTGTACCGCAGCGTGAGCGATACCGGGTCCGCGGCGGCGGGTGCGGCTCCGAAAACTCCTACGATTCCGCCCGCAACCCCTACAGCCGTCGCGAGTCGAAGGGCGCTACGAGCCGCTGGACCGCTTACGACGGCACGGGCTAACGCACGCCGCTCAAGCTTCTGGATTTGCTTGCCAGTTGTCATCATCCTGATCCCCCGTCAGGTGTTTGGGATCTCTCAACAAGGATTGTACGCACCGCAGTAATAGGTCTGTCACACTTCGGTTCCAGTTCGTCACCGCCTCGACCGGGAGCCGGCGAGCCGACAGGACGCTGGTCGCGGCGTGCCAGGAAGACCTGGGTCAGGTGATCCTGGAGTCGAGCGTGGCGGAATTGGTAGACCGCGCCGGCCTGGCGCAACACACCTCGTTCGCACGCGTCATCGAGAAAAGCGATCAGTGGCCAGGGCAACCGCCCTGTCAGCGGCAGCCATATTCGCGCGAGGGCCACCCATTGACCCCAAGCGGTCATACTGAGCCCGTATCCGAGCCCGCCCATGAACGCGGCTTCGATCCCGAACGCGAGCCCGGCCAAGAGCCCCTCCACAGGCCCGAACATGAGCCCGTTGGGAATTCCGGCCCCTACCCCGAACACGAGTGCCCACACCAGCCAATAGAAGACCACGTTCCTGCGGTCCTGGCTCAACAGCTCAGAGGAGCTGACGCCAGATCTGATGTTGATGGGAACTTCCAGCCAAGCCATGAGCCCAAGCGCCAGCCCGGCCCCGAGCCCGACTCCGGGCACGAACACGAGCCCGCCCACGAGCCCGCCATCGAGCCCGTCCCCGAGCCCGAGCGATTCGACCACGATCCTGTCCAGGAACAGCAGCACGAGCGCGATCGAAGCTCCGCACATGAGCCCGAGCTTGAATCTGGGAACGAATCTCGCCCGCCTCTCCCTGGCCCTGCCGAAGACCCGTATGCGTACGCGCGACGGCTCTGCCGCACCCAGGGAGACGAACCCGTACGCGAGCCCGATGACCAGCCCGGCCACGAGCCCGTGCAGGAGACCGACCACGAGCCCTCGCTCGAGCGCGAACCTGAGCCCGTGCGATGTTGCGATCAAGTCAATGGGCACGTTTCCGACCCCGGTCGTCACCCCGAAGGCCAGTGCGGCCAGGAACCCGATCATGAGCATGCGCGAGGAACGGCGCATGGTGGTGCCCAGTTGCCACCAGGCGAGGTCACGTGCGGGGACGCCCGCGCGTGCTCTGCCGAGTTGGTCCAGGTGCGCGGCCAGGTAGCCGAGCCAGTGTTGGGCACGGTCGGGGTCCCAGTGCCGCTGGCGGCGACGGCCGTTGCCGCTGTCGCTGTCGGTCGGCAAGGGCGCGTATGCAGCGGGGGTGAACTCGCCCAGGAGATGCTTCTGTAGGGCTTCGGGGGTTTCGAACCGGGTGGTGTCCAGGAGTTCCGCAGGGTCGCGACCGGGGCGGTCGCTGTAGCTGGTGCGGGCCATGGCGACCATCAGCGGGGTGGTGAGCACCGTGGCGACGTTCTCTGCGCCCAGGCTGCGCGGCTGTTTACGGAGCTCGGCCAGGACGGGTTCCCACACGGTGCTGTGCAGGCCGCCATCCCTGCCCGGACGGCTGGCGCGGGGCAGGTAGACGGCGAGGTCGTCCAGGGTGAGGTCGTCCAGCTCAACGATGGCGGCCTTGGTGAGCACGTCGTATTTCGCCACGGCCTTGGTGTATTCCGCGCGGCGGCTGGTGAGCAGCAGGGGGGTGGTGGTGCGGTTGAGCTGTTCGAGCGCTTTGCCCTGCAGACCGATGGCGATCTCGTCGAACCCGTCCAGAACAGGCAGGATCCAGCCGGTGTCGACCAGGGTGCCGGCCAGATTCCCTCCGTGCGCGGCCGGAGCCGCGAGGCCGTAGTCGCGCACCAGTTGGCGGCACATCCAGTCGCGCAGCGAGATGGTGGCCGGGTCCCATGAACCCAGGCTGAAGATCACCGGTACGGGGTCACCGGGGGTGCGGTTGTCCAGCCGGTCGAGGACGAAGCGCAGGGTCAGGACCGTCTTGCCCGACCCGGCCGCACCGAGCACCACCAGCCGACGGGACGGGATGGACCGGTACACCTCCACGATCCGGTCGAGCCGGCCGGCCAGCGTAAGCGGCCCTGGATCCGCCCCGGCCGGGGCATTGCGGATACTGGCCCAGTGATCGAACCCCGTGTCGGCGTTCCGGAAGCGCACGGCGAGCGGGAACGGGTCGTGCACCTTCCGCCGCTGCTCCTCCTTACGCCATTGTTCTGCCACCCTGAAGGCGAGTCGCTCGGCCGCCTCTCGTAACTCCGGCGCGCCGTCCGGGAGCTGCGGTGGGCGAGGAAGCTGCTCGAGCTGGTCAGCATGCGCCGGCAGACCGATCAGCGAGCTCAGTTCGCTGATCCGGGCTGGAGTCAGGACTGTGTACCAGCGGGCCACCTGGCTTGCCGCGAGCCTGCCGAGCCCGTCGGAGCGATGATGCTCACTGATGACCCCGATCACGCACCCGTCGCTCCACACCGCGGCCCCCGACATCGCCTCCCAAGGGGAACGGCCCGGCTCGGGGTCATACTCCGGAGGATCCACGGAGATCTCCAGGCTGCCCGCGCGCAGGTTCGACAACGGTGTGGTCTTGCCCCGCGCGTGGTGAGAATCCCGGTACCACATGGGAGCATCACGGTCCGGTGACGCGGTATCAGGGCGCAGCTTGAACCTGGGGAATCCCAGCGCTTCGCAATCCACCGGCTGCGAGATGCGGCCGAACCGCACCGGCGAGACCTGGGCAGCGGACAGCCCGCCGGTGCTCGAGTCGTCCGCGATCCTGAGCAGTGCGATATCCGAGGCGGAGTCCGCCCAGACCGGCTCGCCGGGTAACTCCCGCGTACCGCCGTCCTTGGTGAGAAAACGCACCTGAACCGACGTCGCGTCACACACCACATGCGCGGCCGTGAGTACCACATCCCCGGCCACCTGGTAACCCGACCCACGGCCCCCCGCGCGGTCGCCGCGCGTGGTGATGACCTGGACCACCCGCCACCGGTCGAGCCCATCCGGCTCGAATGCCCCGCCCACAGCGGCACTCATCGCTCGTGTGCGCCGGCGGTGCCGGAGACGTACGGCGAGTTGTTCGCCCCCGTCAGGGTCGGCTGCAGCGCCAGTGTGATGCGCTGGGTCGAGGTGGCGCTCACCGTCGCGTCCGCACCGGACTCCACTACCCAGAACCGCACTTTCGCCCCCGCCTGCCCGGCTCGCTCCAGCGCGACCGACAGCTCCAACTCGATCGACCCCAGCTCGAAGCGCAGCGCCTCACCCTCCGCCGCGACGATCGCCCGCTCCAGCTCCTCCCGCAGCTCCCTGATCACGGTGGCCAACTCGATCACACCACGCCCCTTTTGCCGAGCTCACCAGTCACCGGTCACCCAGGACTGTAGCTTCTGAGGCGTGCCTGAGCGCTGTGTTGCCCGATCTCGATCGGGGTCCGGACGACAGCAAACGTGGCACACGGACCGCGCACGCCCCGCCCTTCTCCGTGTGCTGACGGGCACGTCAGGGAGAGCAACAGAACCCGGCTCCCACGGCTCGTGGGGCGCTGACGCCGCACCAGGCGAGTGTCGAGAGCGCACCCTTCGGGGTGGGCGCTCGGGGCTCTCGATGACGGGCAAGTGAGACGTGTCTATGTGGTGAGGGGCTGGTGCCTGTGCTCCCATCGCAGGGCCGGATTGTCGCCGATCCAGTAGGACCGATTGGGGGTGGCCATCTGCTGGCCGCCGATCCAGTACACATGCGCGTGGGGACTCACCTCGACGCGCACTGCGCTGATGTCCGGTTCCCCCGCGTCACGCCACGCTGCGACGGCACCTTCGATGGCGTCCCAGATCGCGAGTGGACCGCCTTGCCGCACGGTCCACTCGCCTGCGTCTGCTGTCAGGGCCGCGAAGGACTCCCGGCTGGTGTCGAACAGATACACCGTCTCCTGGCCTCCGCCAGCGACGGCCCGCACGAGTTGACCGGGAGCGGCAAGCTGGGCGAGGAACGCAGGCATCCACTCGTTCAGCCTGTCCGGCTCGATGATCGCCTTGCGCTCGGTGTCGGCGTAGGCGGTGCAGGCTGCCAGATCTCCGGACACAGGGACGACGGCTTGGGAGCGGGCGGGCATGAACGAGGACGGGCCGATGATGCGCCCTTCGGCGGTGCCGTCGTCCTTGACGGTGAGCTTGGCCAGCCCCGTGCCGTAGGACCAGGAGCCGGGCCCGACAGTGGCCAGGATGATGCCGCCGGGCCTGGTTTGCCTGATCCAGGTGTAGGGGATACGGCGCACCGCGCAGGTGGCGATGATCCGGTCGTAGGGGGCGCGGCGGGGATTGCCGAGAAGACCGTCACCGGTCACGGTCCAGGTGGAGTACCCGGCCGTCTCCAGTGAGGCGTCGGCCCGCTCGGCGACCCGGGGGTCGACTTCGATACTGGTGACGCTGTCCTCGCCGAGCCGGTGACACATCAGTGCGGTGGAGTAGCCGGTGCCGGTGCCGATCTCCGCTGCGTTCTGGCCGTCTTCGACGTCGAGGGCCTCGAGCATGCCGACGACGGTGGCCGGAAGGGTGGATGAGGAGGTGGGGAAGCCGGATACGGCGCTGTCGGCCTGGTCGGGGGTCAGGCGGCCGTCGAGCTGGGTGACCAAGGACTGATCGCTGTAGGCGAGGGCCGTCCATTGCTCGGGATCCATGCCGTCGGGGGTGATCGGCCGCCACAGGCCGGTGGCTTCTTCGGGCAGGAACACCCCGGAGGAGAGGAAGAGTTCACGCGGAACGGCTTCGACCGCGGCCTTCCATGCCGGGGATTTCAGGTGGCCCTGCGCGATGAGCCGGGCGGCGAGTGCGCGGCGGTGGCGGCTGGTGTCGGGGAGGTTCACGGTGCGGCTCCCTGCTTCAGGAGGTCGGCGAAGGCGGCGGCGAGGGGCAGGCCGGTTTCGTCTTCGAGCCATCCCCATTGGCCTTGGGGTTCAGCTCCAGCCAGTGGATCCGGTCGTCGGCGCCGATGCACAGGTCGAAGCTGCCAGAGGCGAGGCCGAAGTGTTTCAGATAGTCGCTCAGGGCCTTGTCCATTCCCTCGGGCAGGGTGACAGGTTTGTACGACAACGCGCTGTAGTCGGCGCGCCAGTCCAGCAGGCCGGAGTCGATCCGTATCGCGAACACGCGGTCGCCGATCACCACAACCCGCAGGTCAGCGACCTTGTTCACGCGCGCCTGAAACAGGTGCGGCACGACGGTCACGGAGGCGTCCAGCTCGCCTACGGTGACCGGCTCGGTCCACGTGGTGAGCCCGGCGCCATCAGCTCGGCGGTAGGGGGTCCACCGCAGGGCTTTGTAAATCATCGAGCCCTGTTCGGTGATGAACGCGGTGATGTCATCCAGGTGGTTGGAGATCAGCGTGGGCGGCACCGTAAACCCCATGCGCTGAGCTACGGCCAACTGCAGGGGCTTGTGCTCGGCGGCTCGGTTGCGCAAGGGGTGGTTGACGTAGCGGCAGGCGGGCAGCGCGTAGAGGATACCGCCGAGGCCGTGGCGGACCTGCGCGGCAGCCCACTCTGCATCCGCGGGGTCCAGGTGCGCGAAGTGAGGCCAGGTCGGGCGGCGCCAGTAAACGGCCCGTACGCCTTCCAGGCTCGCTGTCCTGGAAGGCGTACGGACCTCTCCGGCCGGGGCAGCCGGGTTGGTGCCGAACCGGGCCGAGACCGCCAGGCGTTCACCGATGTCCGAAGGGTCGAACCGCACGACGGGCACGGCCCGCGCGTTGAGCTCGGCGATCACTATGTCAGCGGTGATGTCGTCGGGTTCCGTCACGACGGCGACCGGTCCAGAGGCAGTCATCAGTCCTGCTCGTTGTCCTGGTCGTGATCGGTATCGTTGCGGCTGTCCAGGTTGGTCGACTGGGGGTGTGTCTCGGTGCCTTTGGCGGTGCCGTGCTTGCCCATCTCCATCACTCCGCCCCGAGCGTCACGGAAGGTCGTGAGCTGGGTCTCCGGGTCAACCTCGGCTGTGGCGTACCCGGGCTGGTGGACGCTCGGGTACGGGCGCATCCGGCTGATACCCCAGGGTCGGCCCTCGCCGGCTGGTGCAGTCACCTGCTGCTATCTTCCTCTCTCTTCGTCTCAGTCGTCCTGCGGTGGCACTCGCCGTCTGGTGTCGGGACGGCCAGAATGCACCGCCCCGCTTCCAGCGGGGGGCGGCAGTCTCGGCCCCGCATGTCAGGCGGGCTATGGGGCGGTGAGGCAGCGGGGATCCGGGTTCACGGCCTCATGCCCTGGTAGTGCGTCAGGAGCCGAGCGGACCCGGCAAGCAAGGTCAGGCGGGCCCCCAGATCTCCGCCACCTTCATCGGCCAGCAGAGCGCGGGCGTGCCTCACCGTTTCCAGGCCGATGGCGCGGGCAGGGGTGTCCGGGCTCATGCGCTGGATACGCTCCTCGGCCGGTCCGAGCAGCTGATGCAGGTAGCGGGTCAGCCGGGTGATGAGTTCGTCCGCGCGCTTGCCCGGTGATTGCCTTGCGGGCTCAGCCAGTCGGGGCGCGAGGTCCATCGCGGCGTCGATCGTCAGCTGAACCTTGAACAGATCTACGGGCTCGTCCGTGGGCGTCGGCGGGGCAGCATTGGTGCGCGGGTGCATGCGGGAATCCTCTCGGGGCGGAAGGCGCATGTGATGGGCGCCACATCTTCCGTACCTTCAGCTAACCCGCCGTCACGGCTGCTCTGTATGTCGAAGTGCTGTCAGGGTGCGTGCAAGTACCCTGACGAGTTGGCGGTCTCTTTACCGTCGGTGAGGTCCCGCACGCTCTACCGTTACTTACATGCCACGGACCAGGAATGAGGCTCTGGCGGCGTGGATGGCCGAGCACAGGGTGACGGCGCTCGAACTCGCCGAGCAGGTCAACGACGAGATCGGCAACCTGACCGGCAAGCACGGATCCGTCTCCGAACGGACCGTGTTCCGCTGGCTGTCCGGTGAGGCATCCTTGCCCCAGGCCCGCCAGCGGGTAGCCCTGGAAGCGGTCACCGGCCGTACCGCCCCGCAATTAGGGTTTCATCGCCGAGGAAACCCGCCAGCCGTAACAGCGCCACCTGAAGACGAGGGCCCCGTGCGCCGCCGCAGGTTCATCACTGCCACTACCGGTGCGGCACTGACCGCCACCACAACGGCGGCGACCTCCACGCCCCGGCGCGTCGGCATGACCGACGTGGAACGCCTCAATGCCAAGCTGGGCGCAATCGTCGCCGACGACAACCGACACGGCGGCACGATCGACCTGGAACGCCGCGCAGCCAACATGGCGAGAGAGGTGCTCAACCTGCAGCAACACGGCACGATAAGCCAGCGTGTACGCGGTCATCTCTATGCCACCGCGGCCTCCTTCACTTCCAGCGCCATGTGGGCCGCCATCGACGGTGGCCGCCTGGACGTCGCACAGCAGCACCTGAACCACGCTGTGACCTTGGCGGGCCTCTCGGGGGACTCTGCCATCCAGGTCCGCGTATGGGGCCACGCGGGGGCCCTGTACCGGCAATTCGGCCGGAACGCCGACGCCATGGCCGCGGCCGAAGCCGCACGCTCGGCAAGCATCACCCGCCGTGACCCTCTGTACGCGTCGCTCACCCACGCCCGTATGGCCGTTAGCCACGCGGACCTGGGCGACCCGACTGCGACGCTGCGCAGCCTCGCGCACGCGCAGGACGCCCTGAACGGAGCCGACCTGAGCGCATCCCGCCCCCCGTGGATGGGCTTCTACGACCAGGCTGAAATGGAGCTGTTGGCGCTGATCGCCAACTTCACTCTCGGCCGTTGGGAGGACGCCGAGGCGCACGCACACCGGAATCTGGCTCAGCTCCGCCCCAACCTGTTGCGCAACCGCGCCTTGGCCAACGCCCATCTGGCCCATGCCCAGCTTGGTCAAGGAGCACTGGAGCCCGCGTTGGTCGCTGCCAAGGCCGTCCCCGGCGACATCGCCCAACGGGGTGGACGTGTCGGTCGCCTCCTCGATCGCTTCGGCGACCGCTTGCAAGGCACTGCCTCGGGCACCGCCCAGGCCCGCGAATGGACCGACTACACCCGAAGCCATAGGAGGACCACCGCGTGACCACCCCCGCTCCTCTGACGTTCCGCCACGTCACCAACGTGGATGATGTGCGGCAGCTCCTTCTGGACATCCATGCCGCGGTACGTGGCGACTTCGGCCTCCTGGAGCGCCCGTTCTATTCCGTGGAGCGGTTCAACGAGCGGCTGACCAGCCACTCCTCTGCCCCGGGCTGGGAAGCTGTCATCGGCTATGCCGAGGAAGAAGCCGTGGGCTTCGCCTACGCCACCCCGCTCGGGCCCAAAACCCGCTGGTGGGAAGCCATGAGGGAAGCCTTGCCCGAGGGCTATACCACCGAGACGGGCACCCGCACCCTGGCCCTGAACGAGGTCGTCGTACGTAAGCCCTGGCGCGGCACGGACGTGGCCCACCGTATCCACGAGGAGCTGATCTCCGGCCGGTCCGAGGAGCGCGTCACGCTCCTGGTGAACCCGCTGTTCAGCGACGGGAGGCTCAAGGCCCGCTACGAGGCGTGGGGCTACGAGCAGATCGGGACGCAGCAGCCGTTCCCCGACTCCCCGGTCTTCGCATCCATGATGCGCACGTTGCGCACCTCCTGATCCGGCGACCCGAAACCCAGCGGGGGCGATGCCGTGGCGTGGCTGCTGCCAACTCTTATGAGTTTCACGGACATTCGGGAAGGCCACTCGTGGCAGTCGTTGCCGAGGAATCGTGGATGAGTGACGTCCAACGAAGAGGCCGAGTGGCTGGCGACGCAGCAGTCCGTCGCGGGTGCGTGAGATTCAGGCCGGTCGGCTGGCCTGGACCGAGATCGACCTGATCGACATCGACGACGGGTTCGCGCGGCCGTTGCGGGATGGGCTGGAAGTGCTCGGTGCCCGGGTGAGCTACCTACAGGTTGGCCAGCCTCGCCACCTGGTGTCGGCACTGGACGGCAGTCGGCCCATCGCGCCGTACGTGATCGTGTCCTGCCACCGCGACGAGGGACGCATTCTCATGGACGACCTCGCCGAGGAACTGGCACGATTCCAGGCGTTCAACGGCGCCGTCGGCCCGGACCAGGTGCGCAAGCACTTCCACCTGCCGGGCAGCGTCACGCTCGTCACCGGCTGCGACACGGGGGATACCGCGCTTGCTGACGCCTTCCTAGACGCCGGCGCCGGCATCTATATCGCCCCGCGCGGAGCGCCGTTCGGCTACACGAGCGTGTTCGCCCCGTTGTTCCTCTTCTACGAGCTCACCGAGCAGCGCACTCCCGCGGAGGCGGTCGAGCGCCTGCGCGCGCATGATGACGAGCTGGCCATGTGGCAGCTCTACCAGCGCTGACCCTGCGCGTCCGGGCCGCACCCGAGGGGGCGAGACACCGCAGGCGGTGGGCAGCGGCCACCCCCATGACGCCCTTGCGGTGGGGAACCACCTCGCTGCACGCCTAGCGCATGCGACGCAGAAACGAGTCGACGAGCCGGTCGGTGAAGTCCCGGCCGATCGGCTCGTTCGTTACCAGGACGCGGTAGTAGACAGGTCCCACGAGCTGGTCGGTCTCGGCCGCGATGTCGATGCCGGCGGGCAGCTCGCCACGTCGTGCGGCGCGTTCCAGTGGCAGGCGGTCGTGACGGCGTTGTTCGTCGAGGTATCTGCCGCGGAAGTCCTCCGCGAACACCGGATTGTGCTGCGTCTGCGCGATCAAGGCCTTGAAGACGGCTCCGGCATCGGACTGGCTGAGAAAGCATGCCAGTTGGTGCAGGTAGGCGCGTAGATCGCGGGCGATGTCACCGTGATCGGGCGGGCGCAGCTCCTCGGTCATGTCCTGCAGGAAGGCCTCCACGAGCACGTCGGTCTTCGTGTTCCACCAGCGGTAGATGGTCTGCTTGGCGACACCGGCTCTCGCCGCGATGCCCTCCATCGTGACGCCCGCGAACCCTTTCTCGACGAGCAGATCGTCGGCCGCCTCCAGCACCGCCTGCCGGGCCCTTTCGCTGCGTCCGTACCGGTTGCCACGGTGACGCGGCCCCGATCGGCCGGTGGCGCTCTCCTCGCCGGCTGCTGTTGTACGCCGCATGTCGCCTCCTTCGTTCCGGAACAGAAATCCACCCTAGACTAGACGCAACGGTGCGTCTACTCTGGCTCGCATGACAACCAGGTACACACTTGCCGACCCCCGGGTCGAGGCCGCCCTCGACCGGATGTTCGCGCACGCAGCAGACGACGACGCCACCGCGGCCCGGTTACGGGCCGAGCATGGGGGCGCCATGCCCACCGCACCGCAGGAGCACGCTGACGCAGCGGCGCAGATCTACATGCCGATCTCCGCCGTTGGTGGGCGGTTGCTCTACAACCTGGTCCGCGCTATTCGGCCGACGACCGTCATCGAGTTCGGCACCTCGTTCGGGATCTCCACGCTGTACCTGGCCGCGGCCGTGCAGGACAACGGCGCCGGACGGGTCATCACCACGGAACTGAACAAGCACAAGATCGCCGCGGCCCGCCGCACATTCGCCGAGACCGGTCTGGACGATGTCATCACGGTGCTGGAGGGAGACGCCTGTGAGACCCTCAGCGGCATCGACGGTTCCGTGGACTTCGTCCTGCTCGACGGCTGGAAGGACCTGTGCCTGCCCGTCCTTCGCCTGCTCGAACCGCGCCTGACGCCCGGCACCCTCGTCGTGGCCGACGACGTCAACCTGACCAGTCTGCAGTCCTACCTGAGCTACGTGCGTACCCCCGCGAACGGCTATCACAGCGTGACCTTCCCCGTCGAGGACGGCATGGAGATCAGCTGCCGCCTCTCGTGAGCGGCATACGAACCGGAAGCCACGGTCCCCACCCAGCCTCCCCGCAGCTGTGGGGGCCGCTGTGACCCTCAGCCCAGCCGAGCGCCCGGAGCCGGGGACCCGTTCGGCCCCTCGCATCCGCACCGGGCTCTGGGCGCTGCGCACCTCCTGATCCGAGATCCGGAAATCACATCGGCCCGCTCCGCAGGTTCCGGGGCGGGACCGATGCGTGGGACGTTGGCACGCGTGCCGAATGGTTCGGGAGGAGGGCCCGGGGGCCCGGCCCTCCTCCCCACAGGGCGCTTGCGCCTCAGGACAGCAGCTCGACCTCCGCCAGCGTGGCCGCCCCGCCCACCGGCTCCAGCCGGTAATGCGCGTACGAGCCGGGGTGGCCGACCGCGAAAGCCCGCGTCTGCCGGTCCCACGCGAAAGATTCGCCCGAGCGCTTGTCCAGCTCGGTCCAGTTCTCACCGTCGCGTGAGCCCTTCAGCACCCACCCCTGCGGGGCCTTGGCGCGGTCCGCCGAGGTGAGGGTGTAGTACGCGACGCGGGACGCGGACTTCCCCTTCAGGTCCGCCGAAGTGAAGGACCGGGTCGTCGTCGAGGTGTTGTCGGTCAGCTCGGTCCCGTCCTTCTCCGTCACGTCGTCCATCGGGGACGGCGGCTGGTCGCCCTGGGTGATGGAACCGGGACCGGCGTCTTTGCCGGTGCCCCACTTCGACGGTTTCGGGCCCATCGCGAACTCCAGCGTGCCGCCGCCGGCGATGGCGGAGTGCGGCAGCGCGGTGGAGTTCCATGGCTTGCCGTTGAGCTTCACGCCCTGGACGTAGACGTTGCGCGCGCTGTTGCGCGGAGCCTTGACGACCAGGTCGCGGCCGCCGGGCAGATGCACGGTCGCCTTGGTGAAGAGCGGGGAGCCGATCGCGTACTCGGGGCTGCCCATCACCAGCGGGTAGAAGCCGAGCGCGCCGAAGACGTACCACGCGGACATCTCGCCGTTGTCCTCGTCGCCCGGGTAGCCCTGGCCGATCTCGCTGCCCAGGTAGAGCCGCGAGAGCACCTCGCGGACCTTCTCCTGCGTCTTCCACGGCTGGCCTGCCGCGTCGTACATGTACGTGATGTGGTGCGACACCTGGTTGCTGTGCCCGTACATGCCCATCCGGACGTCCCTGGCCTCGGTCATCTCGTGGATGACGCCGCCGTAGGAGCCGGCGAAGTCGGGGTCGGCCGTCTCGGGGGTGGAGAAGAACGTGTCGAGCTTCTTGCCGAAGGCCGCCTTGCCGCCGTAGAGGTTGGCGAGCCCGCGGGTGTCCTGCGGAGCGGTGAAGGCGAAGTTCCAGCCGTTGGTCTCGGTGTAGTCGTGGCCCCAGACGCGCGGGTCGTAGTTCTCGGGCTTCAGCCGCCAGCCGCCGTCGGCGTCCTTGCCCTGGAAGAAGCCGATGCCCTTGTCGAAGTGCTTGACGTAGTTCTGGGCGCGGTTCAGGAAATAGGCAGATTCCTCCTTGTAGCGCGCCTTCTTCGTCTTCGCGTAGAGCGCCTTGCCCATCTGGGCGAGCCCGAAGTCGTTGAGATAGCCCTCCAGCGCCCAGGACATGCCCTCGCGGGTCTCCGTACTGGTGTAGCCGAGGAAGACGGAGGTCTCCATGCCCTTGCGGCCGACGCCGGGAGACGGCGGGGCGACGGTGGCGTTCTTCAGCGCGGCCTCGTACGCGGCCTCGGCGTCGAGATCCACGCCCTTGAGGTAGGCGTCGGCGAAGGCCACGTCGGAGCTGGTGCCGGTCATCAGGTCGGCGTAGCCGGGCGAGGACCAGCGGGAGATCCAGCCCCCGTCCTTGTACTGCTGGACGAAGCCGTCGGCCATCTTCCCCGCTCGCTCGGGGGTGAGCAGGGAGTACGCGGGCCAGGTGGTCCGGTAGGTGTCCCAGAAGCCGTTGTTGACGAACATCTCGCCGTCGACGATCTTCGCGCCGGTGCGGGTCGGGGTGTTCTCGCCCGCGGGAGGAGAGAAGGGGCTGGCGTACTGGTACTTCGGCTTCTGACGGGTGCCGGTGTTCTCGTAGCCGGAGTTCGGATACAGGTAGAGCCGGTAGAGGTTCGAGTAGAGGGTGGTGAGCTGGTCGTGGGTTGCGCCCTCGACCTCGACGACGCCGAGGATGTCGTCCCAGGCCGCCTGGGCGCGGGCCTTGACCGACTCGAGGGATTCGGAGGCCCCGATCTCCTGCGCGAGGTTGGCCTTGGCCTGGTCGACGCCGATCAGGGAGGTGGCCAGGCGGAGGTTGACCGTGCGGTCGGCGCCCGGGTCGAACCGGAAGAAGCCGGTGACGTCCTTGCCTCCGCCGCCGGGCAGCTTGCCGCTGTCGCTGACGGGAGCGTCGAAGACGCCGTAGACGAACAGCCGGGTGGCGCCGGTGGACAAGCCGCTCTTGACGTCGGAGTAGCCGGTGACGACGCCGCTGTCGGGGTCGAGGCTGAGCCCGCCCGAGTTGTTGACGTTGTCGAATATGACGCTCGCGTTGTCACCCGGGAAGGTGAATCGCATCATCGCGGCGTGGTCGGTGGGCACGATCTCGGTCTTGAGGCCGTTCTCGAAAGTGACGCCGTAGTGGTGGGGGCGGGCCGTCTCGTTCTCGTGGCGGAAGGGGAGCGCCCGGGCTTTGCGGTCGGCGTCGGGGGTGCCGGAGGCGGTGGACGGCATCAGCTGGAAGGTCTGCCGGTCGCCCATCCAGGGGCTGGGTTCATGGCTGGCGCCGAAGGCCTGGACGGTGGGGAGGTTGTCGGAGTTGTTGGCGCGGGCGTACTCGTACAGCCAGCTGGTGGAGCCGGCGTTGGTCACCGGCGTCCAGAAGTTGAAGCCGTTCGGCACCGCGGTGGCGGGGAAGTTGTTGCCGCGCGAGAAGCTGCCGCTGGAGTTGGTGCCGCGTGTGGTCACCGCGTAGTCCGAGAGATGGGCCAGCGGTTTCTCCGGCGGCGCGGGCGCGATGGACACGTCGTCCACCCAGCCGCGGAACTTCGCGGGACCCTTGGGGGAGTCGTACGCGACGAGGATCCGGTCGATGGTCTTGCCCGCGGCGACCTGGCCGATCCGGGACTGTTTGTGGTTCCACTGGTTGACGTACAGGGTCTTGGAGGCCGCCTGGCCCTGGGGGGTGAGCCGGGCGCCGTGCTGGTCGACGGCGGCGAGGTCGCTCAGATAGGTGCCGTCGGTGAAGGCGAGATCGAGCGAGACATGGGTCGCCGGGTAGCTGAGGTCGGTGTCGCCCATGGAGGGATGGATCCGGTACGAGAGCAGGGTCTGCGGAGTTACGGCCGTGTCGACGTCGAAGACCTTGTTGTACGAGTACGCGCGGCCCTCGGCCTGGTGGGTGCCCGCGTAGCGCAGGGCGCGGGTGCCGGTGAAGCCGGCGTTGGCCTTGGCGGTGGGGCCGCCTGACGGGCCGCGGTCGCCGTGGGTGCGCATGTCGGAGGGCGCGGGCTCGCTCGTGTCCCCGTTGGAGAACTGCACTTCGGCGAGTTGGGTGATGTCGTCTCCGGCGTTGCGGGAGATGTCGAGCCGGTAGTGCCGGTACGCCTCGGTGTTCTCGAAGCCGTATTCCTTGGTCTCGTGGCGCTTCTCGAAGACCTCGCCCTCGTGGGTGTCCAGGTCCTTCCAGTTGGAGCCGTCGTTCGAGCCCTTGAGGGTCCAGTCCTTCGGGTCGCGCCCGGCCGCGTCGTTGGCCGAGGTCAGGGCGTACCGTACGACCTTGACCGGCTCGTCCAGGTCGAACTCGAGCCAGGCGGTCTTCTCGAAGGCCAGCCATTTGGTGGTGATTTCGCCGTCGACCAGATTTTCCTTGATCTCGCCGGCATCGGTGTTCTCCGCGCTGGCGCGGACCTCGGTCACCTTGTCCGTCACATTGCCGGGAATGCCGGAAGTGTCACCACCGTCGACACCTGAGGACTTTTTCTTGCCGTCAGGGCCGGTTTCGACGGTATTGTTCCAAGTTGGCTGAGGGTCATCCGATTCGAAGGAGGAGGCGAATTCCTGTGACGCCCGTTCGGGCTCGCGGGGGAGCGCCACCGCCGAGCCCTGGGTCGTCGCGGCCAGTACGACGGCCGCTACCAGGGCGACCGTACGTCCGAGCCTGCGCCATCGTCTGCGCTCCATCGGCCAGCCCCTCCAACGATCTAGACAACGTTGTCAACCTGGTTGCGCAAAAATAAGTAATGGTTGATGGGGCCGGTGGTGTCAAGGGAGTTGGGCATTCCACTCCGACGGGCCATCAAAACACGTCCGAAGGGTGTGGTTCGGCCCCGATTTATCCGGAGGGCGTCCTGCCGCATTTCCCCGAGGTCTCAACTCGGGAAAGACTGCCGACGAATGCTGCATTCGATCTTGCCCGCCCCACGGGAAGTGGACTATACCTGTCGGCGTCTGCCCCAGCCGTTTGGCACCGGCTGCGGGCTCCGGGGGGAGCGGAGGGCGACGGTGGGGAGGCGTAAGCGCATCAACTGCCGGGTATTCCAGCCGTTCCGCTGCACCCTGCACGAACCCAGCTTCAATATGACCGCGGTGGCGGGGCCCTTCGCCTTCAGGCGTTGACGTTCGGGCAACCGGCACACCGCCTGAGTCCTGGAGAAGGCGAGGACTTGAGCATGGGATCCACCTCCGCCCACAACCCTGACGGTTTCGGCCGTCGCGATCTGATCAAGCGTTCCGCGGCAATCGGCCTGATCTCCGTCCCGACGATGAGCTTCCTGTCCGCGTGTGCCAGCAGCGACAGCGGCGGTGACAACAAGGTCGAAAAGGGCAAGAAGAGCGACACGAACCCGCTGGGCGTCAACGAGACGGCGCTTCTCGAGGTCGTCATCTTCGACGGCGGCTTCGGCGAGCAGTACGCCAAGGACGCCGAGAAGGAGTACAACAAGGCCTTCCCTAAGGCCCCGAAGGTCAAGCACTCGGCCACGCAGAAGATCCAGTCCGTCCTGCAGCCGCGCTTCAACGGCGGCACCCCGCCGGACCTCATCGACAACTCCGGCGCCGAGCAGATGGATATGGGCGTCCTCGTCGGCAAGGACCAGCTGACCGACCTCACCCCGCTGCTGGACGCCCCGTCCATCGACGACCCGAGCAAGAAGGTGCGCGACACGCTGCGGCCGGGCGTGGCCGAGATGGGCCAGTTCGACGGCAAACCGGTCTGGATCCTCTACTACGCCTACACCGTGTACGGCGTGTGGTACTCGCAGACCGCGCTCGACAAGCTCGACGCGGAGTACCCGGAGACCTGGGACGACATGCTCGCGGTCTGCGCGAAGGCAAAGAAAAAGGGCATTGCGGGCTGGACATACGCGGGCAAACACCCGTACTACATCCCCTTCAGCCTCTACCCCTTCATCGGCAAGATCGGCGGCCGTGAGGTCCTCGACGCGATCGACAACCTCGAGCCCAACGCCTGGAAGCACCCGGCGGTCAAGGCGGCCTTCGAGGCGTACTACGAGCTCTACAAGAAGGGCTACATCCTCAAGGGCACCCCAGGCCTGGACCACATCGAGTCCCAGACCGCATGGAACGAGGGCAAGGCGCTCTTCATCCCCAACGGCTCCTGGGTGGAGAACGAGGCGAGCAAGACCACCCCGAAGGACTTCGAGATGCGGGTCGCGGCCCCGTCCAGCCTGGACAGCTCGGACAAGATGCCCTTCGGCACGCTGTGGGCCTCCGGCGGCGAGCCGTTCATCGTCCCCGCCAAGGCGAAGAATCCCGACGGCGCCATGGAGCAGCTGCGCATCATGCTCAGCGAGGCGCAGTCGAAGAACTTCACCAAGCTGGTCTCGTCGCTGACGTCGTTCAACGGCGGCACCGACGGGCTGACCCTGCCGCCCGGCCTCACCTCCGCGACCGCCGCCCTGGACAAGGCGGGGGAGAACATCCTCAACCCCCGCCTCCAGGACTGGTACGTGGCCCTGCAGAAGGAGAAGATCGGTGTCGCGGGCCTCGGCGAGCTGATGGCCGGCCGCCTCACTCCCGCCGAGGCGATCAAGAAGATTCAGGGCTTCGCCGACGAGGCGGCCAAGGACGACTCGATCAAGCACTACAAGCACCATTGAATGCTCCCCTCCCTGAAGGGGAGGGGATTCCTGGCTCACGCTGCTCGGTTGCCAAGCTGACGATCGAGTCTTATGCGATCGGCACCAGCCGGGTTCAGACCAGCCCGGACCAGCACCACGCGGGCGGAGTTCTTGTCCCTGGGGGACACAGCTCCGCACGCGGTGCAGGTGTAGGTACGTTCGGAAAGAGGTAGTGCGTGCTTGGCTCTCGCTCCGCACTGTGCGCAATCCATGGTGGTGTGCGCAGGGGGCACCAGGCGGACATCGCGCCCGTGCTTGCGGCCCATCTCCACCAGAGCCGCCTTGGTCGCGCCAATGGCGGCGTCCGCGGCCTTGCGCGCCATCGACGTCTTAGCGAGGAACTTGGGCCGGAAGTCTTCGACCGCCACCGCATCATGGTCGCGGACGACGCGCTTGGCCCACTTGCGGCCGCTGTCCTGTCGTTGCTTAGCGATCTTCCTGTGCAGCTTCGCGGCCTGCTGCTGCGCCCGTCGGTAGCCCTTGGATTGGGCATTGCCCCTGGGGCGTTCGCGGCGGGACATCATCCGCTGGTAGTACGCCAGCCGCTTGGCGGCCTTCCGCCCGTGCTCGGCATGGGGAAGATCGTGGTCGTTGCTGGTAGTGGTCGCGGTCTCCTTCACGCCCCAGTCGATGCCGATCACCGCGCCGGTTTCGGGCAGGGGCTCGGTCTGGGTGGGGACGACGAACGAGCAGTACCAGTGGCCGAGGTTGTCCCGGTACACCCGTACCGAGCTGGGATCGGTGGGCAGGTCCCGCGACCAGACGACTGTCAGTACGATTCCGCCCGCCAGGTGCAGGCGACCGGCCTTGAGGCGGAACCCGCGCCGGGTGTAGTTCAGCGTCGGGTCCGCCTTGTCCTTCTTCTTCCACTTGGGCATGCCGGCCCGCTGCCGGATCGGCAGGCGATCCCGGATGTCCTTGAGGGCCTTGGTGCGCGACGTGCTGAAGTCCCGGATGATCTGCTGCTGAGGAACCGACGAGCCTTCGCGCAGCCAGGGCGTGATCCGCCGGGCCTTGGTCAGCATCTTGTCCAGCGTCGCAGGGCCACACTTCTCCCCCTTGCGGTGGGCCTTCTTCGAACGGGCCACGCACTCGTTCCAGACCCAACGGCACCGCCCCCACTCCGCCATCAACTTGGCCTGGGCGGTGGACGACACACGAAGCCGGTATGTGTACCGAGCGTGCATGGCGTGCTCGGCCAGCTGCGGTGTCGTCATGATGACCAACCTAGCTGCGAGGTACGGTAGTTGAGAGCTCTCACACGATGTGGCCCGCTTTATCACGACGGCGGGCGTACGCTGAATCGCCCTGGTAGCGACTCAGCTTCCCCTGCCCTGCTCCGCAGGAGTCCGAATTCTCACCCGCAAGCGCGAGGTACCCCACCCCGGCTTGGAGGTCCAGGGCATCCTCGGAAGTACCCGGTGAGCGCACGTCAGCACCAGCGGCGGCACCCGCAGGAAGATCGGGGTCGGTAACCATGCAGCACGGTAAGTACCGGTTCATCGTGGGATTCCTGGCGGCTCCTATGGCGATATATGTGCTTTTCGTCATATGGCCGTTCGTCCAGTCCATCTACTACTCGTTCACGGACTGGACGGGGCTGAGCCCGGAATTCGAGATGGTGGGCTTCGGCAACTTCGAGCGGATGCTGGACGACGACGTCTTCTGGAAGTCGTTGCAACACAGCGTGACATTCGTCCTGTTGCTGCCGCTGGTGACGCTCAGCCTCGCGCTGTTCTTCGCGTTCATGATCAACGTCGGCGGGCGGCGCCGCAAAGGCGCCGCCATCGCCGGCGTGCGCGGCTCGTCCTTCTACAAAATCGTGTACTTCTTCCCGCAGGTGCTCTCGATCGCGATCGTCGCCCTGCTCTTCCGGTTCGCGTACAACCCCAACAGCGGCGCGCTCAACTCGGCGCTGGAGGCGGTGGGGCTCGGCAGCGTCCAGCCGGACTGGCTCGGAGACCCCGACCTCGCCCTCTGGTGTGTGATGGCGGTCCTGGTCTGGTGCACCGTCGGATTCTTCGTGGTGCTCTTCTCCGCCGGAATGTCCTCCATTCCCAAGGACTTCTACGAGGCGGCACTGCTGGACGGCGCGAGCCGCGTCACGACGTTCTTCAGGGTCACCCTGCCGCTGCTCTGGGACACCGTGCAGTCGGGCTGGGTCTATATGGGAATTCTGGCGCTCGGCGCCGAGTCCTTCGCGATCGTGCAGATCATGACCGTGGGCCCCAACGGCGGCGGTCCCGACTACTCCACGACGGTTCTGCCGCTGTATGTGTACGTCAAGGCATTCCGTGACGGCCAGGCGGCCTATGCAACGACCATCGGTGTGGCCCTGCTCGTCATCACGCTGGCTTTCGCGGCCCTCGTGATGCGACTGGGCCGGCGCGAGCGGCTGGAGTACTGATGAAGGCCACCGACACTCCTCCCGCGGACGTCAGCGGCGAGCACTCGCCGGTGGACACGACCAAGCCGGCTCCGGCCGGCCCGGGGGAGAAGGGCCGCGAGGGGACGGTCCTGAACGTCTTCTCGCACGGGATGCTGGTTCTCTGGGCCTTCATGGTCGCCATGCCCCTGCTGTGGGCCGTGATGACGTCCTTCAAAACGGACCGGGAGATCTTCACTTCACCGTGGAGCCTGCCTTCCTCGCTGCAATTCGGAAACTGGTCGCGAGCCTGGTCCCAGGCGCACATGAGCGACTACTTCCTCAACACCATTCTGGTGGTGGGCGGCTCGTTGATCGGCACGATGGTGCTCGGCTCGATGGCCGCCTACGTGCTGGCGCGCTTCGAATTCCCCGGGAATCGCTTCATCTACTTCCTCTTCATCGGCGGGATGAGCTTCCCGATCATTCTGGCGCTGGTCCCGTTGTTCTACGTCATGAACAACATGGGCCTGCTGAACACGCTGCACGGCCTCGTCCTGGTCTACATCGCGTATTCGCTGCCGTTCACGGTGTTCTTTATGACCGCCTTCTTCCGGACCCTGCCGACATCGGTGGCCGAGGCGGCGTTCATGGACGGCGCCTCGCACACCCGTACCTTCTTCCAGGTGATGCTGCCGATGGCCAAGCCCGGCCTGATCAGCGTCGGGATCTTCAATTTCCTCGGTCAGTGGAACCAGTACATGCTGCCGACGGTGCTCAATACGGACCCGGACAAAAAGGTCCTCCAGCAGGGTCTGGTCCAGCTCGCGGTCAGCCAGGGTTACAAGGGCGACTGGTCGGGGCTCTTCGCCGGCCTGGTGATGGCGATGCTGCCGGTCCTGGCGGCGTACATCATCTTCCAGCGCCAGGTGGTCGCGGGCCTGACGGCCGGCGCCCTGAAGTAAGCGCGTGCACGACAACTCGTACGGGCCGGCGTCCGGGGCCCGTACGAGTTTCTACGTGTGATGGCGCTCATTCGATGCCTCCGCCGCTCAAGGTCTTGACGGGAGACAACCTGGAGGGCTCATCTTAGAGTTCACATGTTGTACACGACGGGGTCCCCAGCGTCGCGGCCCCGTCCTGCCCCCAGCTGGGAGTGATCAGACCGTGGTGGAGACTCCGGGATCGCAGTCGTCGCTGCACCGGGCCAATCTGGAGCGGGTCGTCCGCGCGGTGCGGCTGGCCGGTTCGCTCACTCAGGCGGAGATCGCCCGGAGCACCGGGCTGTCCGCCGCCACGGTCTCCAATATCGTCCGCGAGCTCAAGGACGGTGGAACGGTCCAGGTCACGCCCACATCGGCGGGCGGCAGGCGGGCGCGCAGCGTCTCCCTCAGCGGGGACGCCGGAATCGTCGTCGGCGTGGATTTCGGCCATACCCACCTGAGGGTCGCGGTCGGGAACCTGGCCCACCAAGTGCTCGCCGAGGAGGCCGAGCCGCTGGACGTGGACGCCTCGGCGGCGCAGGGTTTCGACCGCGCGGAGAGCCTGGTCAGCCGGCTGATCGCGGCGACCGGCATCAGCCAGGGCAAGGTCATCGGCATCGGGCTCGGCGTACCGGGCCCGATCGACGTCGAGTCCGGCACCCTCGGCTCCAGCGCGATCCTGCCCGGCTGGGCCGGCACCAACCCGCGCGAGGAGCTGACGGGCCGGCTCGGCGTGCCGGTGCACGTCGACAACGACGCCAACCTGGGCGCCCTCGGCGAGCTGGTCTGGGGGAGTGGCCGGGGGGTGAAGGACCTCGCGTACATCAAGGTCGCCAGCGGTGTCGGCGCCGGTCTGGTGATCAACGGGCAGATCTACCGGGGCCCCGGCGGCACGGCCGGGGAGATCGGACACATCACGCTCGACGAGTCGGGACCGGTGTGCCGCTGCGGCAACCGCGGCTGCCTGGAGACCTTCACGGCGGCCCGCTACGTCCTCGGGCTGCTGCGCTCCAGCCACGGGCCGGATCTGACCGTGGAGCGCATGGTGCAGCTCGCGCGGGAGGGCGATCCGGGCTGCCGCCGGGTCGTCGGCGACGTGGGCCGCCACATCGGCAGCGGGGTCGCCAATCTGTGCAACCTCCTCAACCCCAGCCGGGTGGTGCTCGGCGGGGATCTCGCGGAGGCCGGAGAGCTGGTGCTCGCGCCCATCCGGGAGTCGGTCGCGCGTTACGCGATCCCCAGCGCGGCACGGCAGTTGTCCATCGTTCCAGGGGCTCTCGGCGGCCGTGCCGAAGTGCTCGGCGCGCTCGCACTCGTGCTCAATGAAATGGGCGATTCATCCCTTTTGGATGGATCCCCGTCGGCGCAGGCACCCGCCTTCACTTAGATAACGAATGGCACCGTTGCCATCTCGTTAAGGATTTACTTCTTGACGCTCAGCTGGCGGCCGAGTTGACTTCCAGCCACCTCGGCCGCAACGACGCGGCCTCGTCAGGGAGGTTCCTAGATGAACGCAACGATGCGTCGCGTTGTGATCGGTACGGCCGCGGTCTCCATGGCCCTGTCCATGGCCGCGTGTGGCAAGGCCGGCAGCGACAGTGGCGACAGCGACAACAAGACGATCGGTCTTCTCCTGCCGGAGAACAAGACGACCCGGTACGAGACCTTCGACCGGCCGATCATGGAGAAGAAGATCAAGTCGCTCTGCAAGGACTGCGACGTCGCGTACAACAACGCCAACCAGGACACCGAGACCCAGAAGAAGCAGTTCGACGCCCTGATCACCAAGGGTGTCAAGGTCATCATCCTGGACGCGGTGGACGCCACCGCGACGAAGTCGTGGGTCGACTCGGCCGCCAAGAAGGGCGTCAAGGTCGTGGCGTACGACCGCCTGGCCGAGGGTGACATCTCCGCCTACGTCTCCTACGACAACGAGAAGATCGGCCGGCTCCAGGGCGAGGGCGTGCTCAAGGCGCTCGGCGACAAGGCCGCCGACAGCCGCGTCGTGATGATCAACGGCTCGCCGACCGACCCCAACGCCGGCCTCTTCAAGTCCGGTGCGCACAAGGTCCTCGACGGCAAGGTCAAGAAGGTCGTCTACGAGCAGGACATCCCGGACTGGTCGCCGGACGAGGCCAACAAGAAGATGGCCGCAGCGATCACCTCCCTCGGCAAGACCGGCTTCGACGCCGTCTACTCCGCCAACGACGGCATGGCGGGCGGCATCATCACCGCCCTGAAGTCGGCCGGTGTCAAGGACGTTCCGGTCGGCGGCCAGGACGCCGAACTCGCCGGTCTGCAGCGGATCCTCTCGGGCTCCCAGACCTTCACGATCTACAAGGGCATCAAGCCGGAGGCCGAGACCACGGCGGAGATCGCGGTCAAGCTCCTCAACGGTGAGGACATCGCCTCGATCACCCCGGAGAAGGTCGACAGCAAGAGCAAGAAGGCCATCCCGGCCCGGCTCTACGACGCGCAGATCGTGACCTCGGACAACATCAACGACACGATCATCAAGGACCAGGTCTACACGGCGGAGAAGATCTGCACGGCCGACTTCGCCAAGGCATGCAAGGAAGCCGGCATCCAGTAGCCGGTGCCCGTACGTCCACTGGCTGTTGGCCCCTGGCCGTAAGCCGACTGGCCGTACGGCGGCAAGCCCGTCCGGCACCCGCCCCGCCTCCACCCCCGCCGGTGGGGCGGGTGCCGGACAATCCCCGTAGCCCTCTTGCTCTCGCTCCCCCATAGCCTGAACGGCATGGGGGTACCCCCTCCGCCCCGCGCATTCTCAACTGCGCGGAACCCCCCGCCGGTGAGGCGGCGAAGGAGATGATTCACGTGTCCGCTACGCCCGTGCTGGCGTTGCGCGGGGTCTCCAAGCGGTTCGGCGCCGTCCAGGCGCTCACCGATGTCGACCTGGAGATCCACACCGGCGAGGTGGTCGCCCTCGTCGGCGACAACGGCGCCGGAAAGTCCACCCTCGTCAAGACGATCGCGGGCGTGCACCCGATCGACGAGGGGGCCATCGAGTGGCAAGGCCGGCCGGTGGCCATCAACCGGCCCCACGACGCCCAGGACCTGGGCGTCGCCACCGTGTACCAGGACCTGGCCCTCTGCGACAACCTCGACGTCGTCGCCAACCTCTTCCTCGGCAACGAGGTGCGCCGCGCGAGCGTCATCGACGAGGTCGCGATGGAGAAGCGCGCCAAGGAGCTGCTCGACACCCTGGCGATCCGCATCCCCAGCGTGCGCATCCCGATCGCGTCCCTCTCCGGCGGTCAGCGCCAGGTCGTCGCGATCGCCCGTGCCCTGATCGGCGAGCCCAAGGTCGTCATCCTCGACGAGCCGACCGCCGCCCTCGGTGTCGAGCAGACCGCGCAGGTCCTCGACCTGGTCGAGCGGCTGCGCGAGCGCGGCCTCGGCGTCATCCTCATCAGCCACAACATGGCCGATGTGAAGGCGGTCGCGGACCGGGTCGCGGTGCTGCGCCTCGGCCGCAACAACGGTGTCTTCCCCGTCAGGGACACCTCCCACGAAGAGATCATCGCCGCCATCACCGGCGCCACGGACAACGCCGTGACCCGCCGTCAGGCGCGCACCGCGGAGGCAGCACAGTGAGCGATACGAAGACCCCGCAGGTGATCGACGACAGCGCGGCCCCGATCCCCGCTGTCGACCCGCGTCTCCTCGTCCGCGAGCAGGGCCTCAAGGGCTACCTGACCGAGTTCAAGCGCAAGGTGCGCGGCGGTGAGCTCGGCTCGATCCCCGTCGTCCTCGGCCTGATCGTCATCGGCGTCATCTTCCAGTCGCTGGACGAGAGTTTCCTGTCCGCCGACAGCCTCAGCAACATCAGCATCTATGTCGCGGGCCAGGGCATCATGGCCGTCGGCATCGTCTTCGTGCTGCTGCTGGGCGAGATCGACCTGTCCGTGGGTTCGGTGGCCGGTGTCGGCGCCGCCATCTGGGCGGTGCTCAGCGTCACCCACCACATGGGCGACAGCCTCGCGGTGCTGATCGCCATCGCCGCAGGCGCGGTCATCGGCGGCATCCACGGCTTCTTCTTCGCCAAGGTCGGCGTGCCCGCCTTCGTCGTCACGCTGGCCGGATTCCTCGGCTGGAGCGGTCTGCAGATCTGGCTGATGGGCCAGGAAGGCAGCATCAACACGCCGAGCGGCAGCATCGTCGACCAGCTGACGAACTACTACTTCGAGGACGTCGCCGCCGCGTACGGCCTGGCTCTCGTCGCGTGCGTCGCGTATCTCGGCTCGATGATGCTCGACAGCAGCCGCCGGCGGTCCGCCGGGCTGCCGGGCCGCCCGCTCAGCGAGATCGTGCTGCGTACGGTCGTCGTCGCGGCCCTCGCCTTCGTCGCGGCGTACGAGCTGAACCAGTCGCGCGGTCTCCCGCTGGCGCTGGTGATCTTCCTGGTGGTGCTGGTCTTCTGCGACTTCGTGGTCCGCCGCACAACCTACGGCCGGCAGATCTTCGCGGTCGGCGGCAACGCCGAGGCCGCTCGCCGCGCCGGTATCAACGTGGAGAAGGTGCGCATCACCGTCTTCGTGATCGCGGGTCTCCTGGCGGTCGTCGGCGGCCTGTTCATTGCCAGCCTGTCCGGCGGCGCGACCAAGAGCCTGGGCGCGGGCAACACGCTCATGAACGTGATCGCGGCGGCCGTCATCGGCGGCACCAGCCTCTTCGGCGGACGCGGCAAGATCTGGTCCGCGCTGCTCGGCATGCTGGTCATCCAGTCGATCCAGCAGGGCCTGAACCTGCTCGGCATGGCCAGCGAGATCCAGTTCATGATCACCGGCGCGGTGCTGCTCGCCGCGGTCGTGATCGACTCGGTCTCCCGCAGGACCCAGAAGTCGGCCGGCCGCACCTGACGACCCGGCCGCTTCACGCGCGCGTGTGCCCGGCATCCCCGTGGTGCCGGGCACACGCGCGTCCTGGTCCATCCGCGTGACGTAGATCGCACCGCCCGTGCCATGCCGCCACGGGCGGAACATTAGACTCGACGGACCGGCAGAGCACGACAGGCACAGCTCGACTGCAAGGAGGCACGGGTGGAGTTGCTGACCCGCATCACGGGACCGCGCGATCTGGACCGGCTCGGCCCGGAGCAGCTGAACCGGCTGGCCGCGGAGATCCGCGCCTTCCTGGTCGAAGCGGTCTCCAAGACGGGCGGTCACCTCGGACCCAACCTGGGCGTCGTCGAACTGACCATCGCGCTGCACCGCGTCTTCGACTCCCCGAAGGACAAGGTGCTCTTCGACACCGGGCACCAGAGCTACGTCCACAAACTGCTCACCGGCCGTCGGGACTTCTCCAGGCTCCGGGCCAAGGGCGGCCTCTCCGGCTACCCCTCCCGCGCCGAGTCCGAGCACGACGTCATCGAGAACAGCCACGCCTCGACCGTCCTCGGCTGGGCCGACGGCCTCGCCAAGGCCAACCAGGTGCTGGAGAAGGACGACCATGTCGTCGCGGTCATCGGCGACGGGGCCCTCACCGGCGGCATGGCCTGGGAGGCGCTGAACAACATCGCCGACGCCAAGGACCGCCCGCTCGTCATCGTGGTCAACGACAACGAGCGCTCCTACGCGCCCACCATCGGCGGCCTGGCCAACCACCTCGCGACCCTCCGTACCACCGACGGCTACGAGCGCTTCCTGGCCCGCGGCAAGGACATCCTCGAGCGGACCCCGGTCGTCGGCAGGCCGCTGTACGAGACTCTGCACGGCGCCAAGAAGGGCCTGAAGGACTTCATCGCCCCGCAGGGCATGTTCGAGGATCTCGGCCTGAAGTATGTCGGCCCCATCGACGGCCATGACATCGAGGCCCTGGAGTCGGCGCTGCAGCGCGCCAAGCGCTTCGGCGGCCCGGTCATCGTCCACTGCCTGACGGAGAAGGGCCGCGGCTACCAGCCCGCCGCCCAGGACGAGGCCGACCGCTTCCACGCCGTGCCCGTCATCCACCCCGACACCGGCCTCCCGGTCGCGGCCTCAGGCGCCGACTGGACCTCGGTGTTCGGCGAGGAGATGGTCAAACTCGGCAAGGAGCGCGCGGACATCGTCGCCATCACCGCGGCCATGCTGCAGCCCGTCGGCCTGCAGAAGTTCGCGAAGGCCTTCCCCGAGCGCGTATACGACGTGGGTATCGCGGAGCAGCACGCGGCGGTTTCGGCCGCGGGCCTGGCCACCGGAGGTCTGCACCCGGTCGTCGCCGTCTACGCGACCTTCCTCAACCGCGCCTTCGACCAGGTCCTGATGGATGTGGCCCTGCACAGGTGCGGGGTCACCTTCGTCCTGGACCGGGCCGGGATCACCGGCACCGACGGCGCCTCCCACAACGGCATGTGGGACATGTCGATCCTTCAGGTCGTGCCCGGGCTGCGGATCGCTGCGCCGCGCGACGCCGACCAGCTCCGCGCCCAGCTGCGCGAGGCCGTCGAGGTCGACGACGCCCCGACCGTCGTCCGCTACTCCAAGGGCGCCGTCGGACCCGCCGTCCAGGCGCTGGGCCGGATCGGCGGCATGGATGTGCTCCGCAAGCCGTCCGAGGACACGGCCCGTCCGGATGTCCTGCTGGTCTCCGTCGGCGCGCTGGCCCCCATGTGCCTGGAGATCGCCGATCTGCTCGACAAGCAGGGCATT
Source organism: Streptomyces sp. 8N616 (assembly GCF_052246385.1). Lineage (NCBI taxonomy): Bacteria > Bacillati > Actinomycetota > Actinomycetes > Kitasatosporales > Streptomycetaceae > Streptomyces > Streptomyces sp. 8N616. Next base: position 124,423 of record NZ_JBQQBY010000005.1, read on the forward strand.
TCCACCACCGTCGTCGACCCGCGCTGGGTCAAGCCGGTCGACGAGCAGCTGCCCGCGCTCGCCGAGCAGCACCGGGTCGTCGTCACCGTCGAGGACAACGGCCGTGCCGGAGGCGTCGGATCCGCGGTCGCCCAGGCGCTGCGCGACGCCGGTGTGGACGTGCCGCTGCGCGACTTCGGCATCCCGCCGCGCTTCCTCGACCACGCCTCCCGCAAGGAGGTCATGGCCGATATCGGGCTGACGGCGCCGGACATCGCCCGCCAGGTTACTGGCCTGGTCGCCAAGCTCGACGGGCGGTACGAGGACGAGCCGACCGGAGACGAACCCGCCGAGGCCGCTCGCGACTGACGATGTCCGCAGCATCCCCTGGGCCGGTCGGAAACCCGTACGGGTACGCCGACCGGCCCAGCGCGCTGTACCGCTCACCACCCCATCGGGTGATTCCCGTAGTCCCCGACGGTGTACTCCCTCCCCTGCCCCACGGGTACGAGAAGCATGGCCCGGACGAGTGCGCGCGTGGAGGTGCGACGGTGAGCATGCAGGAACCGAAAAGCCGCAGCGCCGGAAGCTACTTCCGGACCAAGTCGGTGGAGCAGTCCATCCTCGACACGGAGGAGCCGGAACACGGGCTGCGCAAAACGCTGTCCGCCTTCGACCTCACGGTCTTCGGCGTCGGCGCGATTATCGGCACCGGCATCTTCGTCCTGACGGGAGCGGTCGCCAGGAACACGGCGGGCCCCGCGACGGCCCTCGCCTTCGTCGCCGCCGGCGTGGTGTGCGGCCTGGCGGCCATCTGTTACGCCGAATTCGCCTCGACGGTGCCGGTGGCCGGATCCGCGTACACCTTCTCGTACGCCACGCTCGGCGAGCTGACCGCCTGGACCATCGGCTGGGACCTGATTCTCGAGTTTGCGCTCGGCACCGCCGTGGTCGCCGTCGGCTGGTCCGGATATGTGCGTTCGCTGATGGACAACGTCGGTTGGCATCTGCCGGATGAGTGGTCGGGCCCCGACGTGGCGGAGGGCTTCGGGTTCGACCTTCTGGCCTTCCTGCTGGTGCTCCTGCTGACGGCGATCCTGACCATCGGTGTGAAGCTGTCGGCGCGCCTCACGGCGATTGTGGTCGCGATCAAGGTGACCGTGGTGCTGATCGTCATCATCGCGGGGTCCTTCTTCATCGTCGTCGACAACTGGGACCCCTTCATCCCCGAGGCGACGCCATCAGCCGAGGTGTCCGGTCTCAACGCGCCGCTCGTTCAGCTCATGTTCGGCTACGAGCCCTCGTCCTTCGGAGTCCAGGGCATCTTCACGGCCGCCGCCGTGGTCTTCTTCGCCTTCATCGGCTTCGACATCGTCGCGACGACCGCCGAGGAGACCAGGAATCCGCAGCGCGACATGCCACGCGGCATCCTCGGCTCGCTCTTCATCTGCACGCTCCTCTACGTCGCCGTGTCGATCGTGGTCACCGGCATGCAGCGCTACGACCAGCTGAGCGTGGACGCTCCGCTGGCCGATGCCTTCAAGGACACCGGTCACCCGTGGTACGCGGGCGCCATCAGCTTCGGCGCCGCGGTCGGTCTCACCACGGTGTGCATGATTCTGCTGCTCGGCCAGACCCGGGTGTTCTTCGCGATGAGCCGCGATGGGCTCCTCCCCAGGTTCTTCTCCAGGACGCACCCGCACTACGCCACGCCGTACCGCTCGACGATCCTGCTCGGCGTGATCATCGCCATCATCGCGGGATTCACCAGCATCACCGAGCTGGCGACGCTGGTGAACATCGGCACGCTCTTCGCCTTCCTCCTCGTGGCGATCGGCGTGATCGTCCTGCGCCGGACCCGTCCCGATCTGCCCCGTGGATTCCGTACGCCCTGGGTACCACTGCTGCCGATCGCCTCGGTGTGCGCCTCGCTGTGGCTGATGATCAACCTCCCGGCCGAGACCTGGGTGCGGTTCGGCGGATGGATGATCGCCGGTTTCGTCATCTACTTCCTCTACAGCCGGTCGCACAGCCGGATGCACCCGCCGAACCTGTAGCGCTGCAGCGCGCGCCCGGAGGGAGGCCACCGGGAAACGCGACGGCGCCCGCCCGCGGAGTCGAACCGCGGGCGGGCGCCGCCCGTTGTACGGGGCGCGGGCTACGCCGGGACCTACGCCGGGACGCTGGCGACGCCCTGTTCCAGGAACCTCTTGCCGTTCACCCGCTCCGAGACGCCTTCGCGGTCCAGGTACGGCGTGATGCCGCCCAGGTGGAAGGGCCAGCCGGCGCCGGTGATCAGGCACAGGTCGATGTCCTGGGCTTCGGCGACGACACCCTCGTCCAGCATGAGGCCGATCTCCTGGGCGACGGCCTCCAGCACGCGGGCGCGCACCTGCTCCTCGGTGAGGACGGTGTCGCCCTGGACCAGCAGCGCGGCGACCTCCGGGTCCAGCTCCGGCTTTCCGGAGTCGTAGACGTAGAAGCCGCGCTTGCCGGCCTTGACCACGGCGGCCAGGTTCTTGGAGACGGTGAACCGGTCCGGGAACGCGCCGTGCAGGGTCTCCGACACGTGCAGGCCGATGGCCGGGCCGACCAGCTCCAGCAGCACCAGCGGGGACATCGGCAGGCCGAGCGGCTCGACGGCCTTCTCCGCGACAGCGACCGGGGTGCCCTCGTCGATGACGTTCTGGATCTCGCCCATGAAGCGGGTGAGGATCCGGTTGACCACGAAGGCCGGGGCGTCCTTGCAGAGGACCGCGGTCTTCTTCAGCTTCTTCGCGACCCCGAAGGCCGTGGCCAGCGAGGCGTCGTCGGTCTTCTCGCCCCGGACGATCTCCAGCAGGGGCAGGACCGCCACCGGGTTGAAGAAGTGGAAGCCGACGACCCGCTCGGGGTGCTTGAGCTTCGAGGCCATCTCGGTGACCGACAGCGAGGAGGTGTTGGTGGCGAGGATGGCGTGCTCCGGCACGACCGCCTCGACCTCGGCGAACACCTTCTGCTTGACGCCCATCTCCTCGAAGACGGCCTCGATGACGAAGTCCGCGTCGCCGAAGCCCGCGGCCTTGTCGAGCGTGCCGGTCACCAGCGCCTTGAGACGGTTGGCCTTGTCCTGGCTGACGCGGCCCTTGAGCAGCAGCTTGTCGATCTCCTCGTGGACGTACCCGACGCCCTTGTCGACGCGCTCCTGGTCGATGTCGGTCAGCACGACCGGCACCTCGAGGCGGCGCGCGAAGAGCAGGGCCAGCTGAGAGGCCATCAGACCGGCGCCGACGACGCCGACCTTGGTGACCGGCCGGGCCAGGTTCTTGTCCGGCGCGCCGGCCGGGCGCTTGCCGCGCTTCTGCACGAGGTTGAAGGCGTAGATGCCGCTGCGCAGCTCGCCGCCCATGATGAGGTCGGCGAGGGCCTGGTCCTCGGCGTCGAAGCCCTGGCGCAGGTCGCCGTTCTTGGCGGCCGCGATGATGTCCAGCGCGCGGTAGGCGGCCGGGGCGGCGCCGTGCACCTTGCCGTCGGCGATGAGCCGGCCGCGCTCGACGGCCTGGTCCCAGGCCTCGCCGCGGTCGACCTCGGGGCGTACGACCTCGACGTCGCCCTTGAGGACCGAAGCGGTCCAGATCAGGGACTGCTCCAGGAAGTCCGCGCCCTCGAAGATGGCGTCGGCGATCCCCAGCTCGTGGACCTGCTTGCCCTTGAGCTGCTTGTTCTGGTTGAGCGAGTTCTCGATGATGACCGAGACCGCGCGGTCGGCGCCGATGAGGTTCGGCAGGATCGTGCAGCCGCCCCAGCCCGGGACGAGGCCGAGGAAGACCTCGGGCAGCGAGAAGGCCGGGAGCGCCTTGGACACGGTGCGGTAGCTGCAGTGCAGGCCGACCTCGACACCGCCGCCCATCGCCGCGCCGTTGTAGTACGCGAAGGTGGGCACGGCGAGCGTGGACAGGCGCTTGAAGACGTCGTGGCCGCCCTTGCCGATGGCGAGCGCGTCCTCGTGGCGCTTCAGCAGCTCGACGCCCTTGAGGTCGGCGCCGACCGCGAAGATGAACGGCTTGCCGGTGATGCCGACACCGACGATGTCGCCGCCCGCGGCCTCCTTCTCGACCTGGTCGATCGCCGTGTTGAGGTTGGCGAGCGACTGCGGGCCGAAGGTGGTCGGCTTGGTGTGGTCCAGGCCGTTGTCCAGCGTGATGAGCGCGAAGCGCCCAGCACCCTGCGGGAGGTCGAGGTGGCGTACGTGCGCCTGCGTCACGACCTCGTCGGGGAAGAGCTCTGCGGCGCCCTTCAACAGCTCGGCGGTGGTGGTCACTTGCCTGCCCCCTCGAAGTGCGGGTTCTCCCAGATCACGGTGCCGCCCATGCCGAAGCCGACGCACATGGTGGTGATGCCGTAGCGGACGTGCGGCTGCTCCTCGAACTGCCGGGCCAGCTGCGTCATCAGCCGGACGCCGGAGGACGCGAGCGGGTGGCCGAACGCGATGGCGCCGCCGTACTGGTTGACGCGCGGGTCGTCGTCGGCGATGCCGTAGTGGTCGAGCAGGGCCAGCACCTGGACGGCGAAGGCCTCGTTGATCTCGAACAGGCCGATGTCGTCGATCGAGAGCCCGGCCTTGGCGAGGGCCTTCTGGGTCGACGGGACCGGGCCGATGCCCATGACCTCGGGCTCGACGCCCGCGAAGGCGTACGACACCAGGCGCATCTTGACCGGCAGGCCGAGCTCCTGGGCCACGTCCTCGGCGGCGATGAGGGAGGCGGTCGCGCCGTCGTTGAGACCGGCCGCGTTGCCCGGGGTGACCCGGCCGTGCGCGCGGAACGGGGTCTTGAGGCCCGCCAGGTTTTCCAGCGTGGTGCCCGGGCGCATCGGCTCGTCCGCGGTGGCCAGGCCCCAACCGGTCTCGCCCGCCTCGGCGTTCGTACGACGCACGGAGATCGGCACCAGGTCCTGCTGGATCTTGCCGTTGGCGTACGCCTTGGCGGCCTTCTCCTGGCTGCGCACCGCGTACTCGTCGGCGCGCTGCTTGGTGATGTGCGGGAAGCGGTCGTGCAGGTTCTCCGCCGTCATGCCCATGAACATGGCGGACTCGTCGACCAGCTTCTCCGACACGAAGCGCGGGTTGGGGTCCACACCCTCGCCCATCGGGTGGCGGCCCATGTGCTCCACACCGCCCGCGACGACCACGTCGTACGCGCCGAAGGCGACGGAGCCGGCGGTGGTCGTGACGGCGGTCATCGCACCGGCGCACATGCGGTCGATGGAGTAGCCGGGGACCGACTGCGGGAGACCGGCGAGGATGCCCGCGGTACGGCCGAGGGTCAGGCCCTGGTCACCGATCTGCGTGGTCGCGGCGATGGCGACCTCGTCGATGCGGGCCGGGTCCAGGTCCGGATTACGGCGCAGCAGCTCGCGGATGCACTTGACGACCAGGTCGTCGGCCCGGGTCTCGTGGTAGATGCCCTTCGGGCCCGCCTTGCCGAACGGGGTGCGGACGCCGTCGACGAAGACGACGTCCCTAGCGGTACGAGGCACTTGGCTCTCCTCCTGATGCTTAAGCGGGGCACGGGGCCGCTCGCCGCGGTGGCCGCTCCGCGGTGCGGAGCTGCCCGCGACGGCTGCGAGGCGTGGCTTCCTGCGGCGGCTCTCCACCTCATGCTACTTGTGGGTAACCATGCTGCCCACCCCTGCCGCCCGGAGCGTCGCAGATCACACGTGCGCCGCTGCCGCCGTGGGCATTCGTTCCGCGGGGCGATGGGGGTGCCCCCATGCCGTTCAGGCTATGGGGGAGGGTGGGCACAGCGGCCCGCACCCGGCAGCGGCGCGTGACCGGCCGCCGGGGGTTGCCGTTCCGTACGCGGCTGCACGCCGGTGGCCCCGGTTGTGCCCACCCTTTCCCCCCGCGGAACGAATGCCCACAACCGGCGGTCAGGCGCTGACTGCCAGGGCTTCTGTCAGGAGGGGGGCCGTCTGCTCGATCTGCCAGGGGCGCGCGCCGCACGCGGCGAGGAAGGCGGAAACCGCCTCCACCGTCGGCTCCGCAGGCGGCTCCCAGCACAGCCGCCGCACCGTATCCGGCGTGATCAGGTTCTCCTGCGGCAGGTTCAGGCTCTCCGCCAGCTCCGTCACGCCCGCCCTCGCCGCCGACAACCTGGCCGCTGCGGCCGGGTCCTTGTCCGCCCAGGAGCGGGGCGGCGGCGGTCCCGTCACCGGCTGGCCCGGCTGGGGCAGCTCCGTCTCGGGGAGCTCCCGGGCCCGTTCCACGGCTGCCTGCCACTGCTCGAGCTGTCTGCGTCCCATCCGGTGGCCGAAGCCGGGCAGCATCGCGAGCGCCTGCGCGCTGGACGGCATCGCGAGGGCGGCCTCGACGATGGCCGCGTCCCCCAGCACCTTGCCCGGGGAGACGTCGCGGCGCTGCGCGATCCGGTCGCGTACAGTCCACAGCTCCCGTACGACCGCCATCTGCCGGCGCCGCCGCACCTTGTGCATGCCGGACGTACGGCGCCACGGGTCCTTGCGGGGCGGGGCCGGGGGCGCGGCGGCGATGGCCGCGAACTCCTGGTGGGCCCACTCCAGCTTCCCCTGCCGGGCCAGCTCCTCCTCCAGCGCGTCCCGCAGGTCGATGAGCAGCTCCACGTCCAGCGCGGCGTAGCGCAGCCACGGCTCGGGCAGCGGGCGGGTGGACCAGTCCACGGCGGAGTGGCCCTTCTCCAGGGCGTAGCCCAGGACGCCCTCGACCATGGCGCCGAGGCCGACCCGCGCAAACCCCGCCAGCCGCCCCGCGAGCTCGGTGTCGAACAGCCGCTGCGGCGTCATGCCTATCTCGCGCAGGCACGGCAGGTCCTGGGTCGCGGCGTGCAGCACCCACTCGGAGTCGCCGAGCGCGGTGCCCAGCGCGGACAGGTCGGGACAGCCGACCGGGTCGATCAGGGCGCTGCCCGCGCCGTCGCGGCGCAGCTGCACGAGATACGCGCGCTGCCCGTAGCGGTAGCCGGACGCGCGCTCGGCGTCGACGGCGACGGGGCCGGTGCCGGCGGCGAAGGCCGTGACGATCTCGGCGAGTGCAGCGGAGGTGCTGGTCACCGGCGGAATGCCCTCGTGGGGCTCGAGCAAGGGGACCGGCGCCGGTTTGAGGTCCGGGCCCGCGGTGGCGACTGCTGGTGTGGCAGTTCCCCGGGGCGTTCGCAGTGTGCGGTCTGCTGCGGTCTCTTGGGCGTCGGTCACCAGTCAAGGGTATCCGCCGACGTGAGGCGCCCGCCGACGGAACGTTCCGTCGGCGGGCGCCGTCATCTCGTGATCTCAGTGCTTCAGTGAATGATCCCGGTGCGGAGGGCGACGGCCACCATGCCGGCGCGGTCTCCGGTGCCGAGCTTGCGTGCGATCCGGGCGAGGTGGCTTTTGACGGTCAGCGCGGACAGTCCCATCGAGACGCCGATGGCCTTGTTGGACTGGCCCTCCGCAACCAGCCGCAGGACCTCGACCTCTCGGCCGGACAGCTCGCGGTATCCCCCCGGGTGTCCGGGGGCGCCCGGCGGGCGGCGGTGCATACGGGCGGCCGCCGCACCGATCGGCGCCGCGCCCGGCCGGCCCGGGATGCCGAGGTTGGTACGGGTGCCGGTGACGACGTAGCCCTTGACGCCGCCGGCCAGCGCGTTCCGTACGGCGCCGATGTCGTCGGCGGCGGACAGGGCGAGGCCGTTCGGCCAGCCCGCGGCGCGGGTTTCGGACAGCAGGGTCAGGCCGGAGCCGTCGGGCAGGTGGACGTCGGCGACGCAGATGTCGCGGGGGTTCCCGACTCGGGGACGGGCCTCCGCGATCGACGACGCCTCGATGACGTCGCGCACCCCGAGCGCCCACAGATGGCGCGTGACGGTGGAGCGGACGCGGGGGTCGGCGACGACGACCATGGCCGTCGGTTTGTTGGGGCGATAGGCGACCAGGCTTGAAGGCTGCTCGAGGAGAACGGACACCAGGCCTCCTGGGGGAGTGCGGACGTGGGCCGACCTTGGGGATAAGTCGGGGCGATCCGTGCGGGAAAGGGTCACAGACTCCTTCGGCAGCAAACCTGGGCAGCTTTAGTAAATGATCACGATTGGTGAGTAACAATTCGGGCAATTCGGATGCGCGATCGATCAGCAATGATCCGCCGGCCCGCAGCCGCGAGCCGCGGCCACACCGGCCTCCGGCGCGGTTTTCCCACGCGCCCCGCCCTGATGACCCGCCCTGAAGAAGGGCGCGTGCGTGGGACGGTCCGGCGCGCCGTCCGGAAGCGCGGTGCTGGGGCCGCGGGGGCGGGTGAGGCCCGGTGGCCAGGTCGGTCAGTGCGCCGGGGGACCTGGGGCGGGCGGTGGGGGCTCTGGGGTCAGCGGGGGTGGGGGCCGCGGCGCTGGGGGAGTGAGACCACCGCGGCGTCCGGGCCGCCGCCCGGCGGCAGTCCGCCGATCTGGCACAGCAGCTCGCACCACGCGGCCAGGTGCGCCCCCGCGTCCGGCGCACCCCCCGCACCCTCGCGCGGCGTCCACGAGGCCCGGATCTCGATCTGCGTCGCGGGCGCCCGGTTCGCGAGGCCGCCGAAGTAGTGCGAGCCGGCCAGCGTCACCGTCCCGCTCGGTTCCCCGTATGCCACCCCGCGCGCCTCGAACGCCCCGGTCAGCCACGACCAGCACACCTCGGGCAACAGCGGGTCCGCCGCCATCTCCGGCTCCAGCTCGGCCCGCACCAGGGTCACCAGTCGGAAGGTGCCCTTCCAGGCGTCGTGCCCGGCCGGGTCGTGCAGCAGGACGAGCCGGCCGTCGGCCAGGTCCTTGCCGCTCTGGACGACGGCCGCCTCCAGCGCGTACGAGAACGGGGCGAGCCGCTGCGGCGGGCGGGCCTGATCGATCTCCATCTCCGGCCGCAGCCGCGCGGTGCGCAGCGCCTCGACCGCCTGCCGGAAGGCGAGCGGATTGCCGTCCTCTTCCGTGTTGCCGGTGCCGTCAGCGCCATCCGGGATTCGTTCCTGAGCCGCAGCCATGAGCATGAAGACTAGGCGGAACCGGAGCCGCCGACGGGTAGGGACACCCGGGTGCGCACACGGTCTTCCCGCCGCATGCGAAGATTCTTGGCGTGAGTGCCAACGACCGCCCGACGGGCCAGCAGCAGACCAGCACAGCAGCCGCGGAGTCGGCCTTCCTGAAGGCGTGCCGCGGGGAACCCGTGCCGCATACGCCGGTGTGGTTCATGCGGCAGGCCGGGCGCTCACTGCCCGAGTACCTGAAGGTGCGCGAGGGCATCCCCATGCTCGAGTCCTGCATGCGGCCCGACCTGGTCACCGAGATCACGCTGCAGCCGGTCCGCCGCCACAAGGTCGACGCCGCCATTTACTTCAGCGACATCGTCGTACCGCTCAAGGCCATCGGGCTCGACCTCGACATCAAGCCCGGTGTCGGGCCGGTCGTCGCGGAGCCGATCCGTACCCGCGCCGACCTGGCGCGGCTGCGGGCGCTCGAGCCGGACGACGTGAAGTACGTGACCGAGGCCGTCGGCATGCTCACCGGCGAGCTGGGCGCGACGCCGCTCATCGGCTTCGCGGGCGCGCCGTTCACGCTCGCCAGCTATCTGGTCGAGGGCGGTCCCTCCCGCCACCACGAGCACACCAAGGCGCTCATGTACGGCGACCCGGAGCTGTGGGCCGACCTGCTCGACCGGCTCGCGGACATCACCGCGGCCTTCCTGAAGGTGCAGATCGAGGCGGGCGCCTCGGCGGTGCAGCTCTTCGACTCCTGGGTCGGCGCGCTCGCCCCGGCCGACTACCGGCGCTCGGTGCTGCCCGCCTCGGCCAAGGTCTTCGACGCCGTGGCCGGGTACGGGGTGCCGCGCATCCACTTCGGCGTCGGTACGGGCGAGCTGCTCGGGCTGATGGGCGAGGCGGGGGCGGACGTGGTGGGCGTGGACTGGCGCGTGCCGATGGACGAGGCGGCGCGGCGGGTCGGGCCGGGGAAGGCGCTCCAGGGGAACCTGGACCCGGCGGTGCTGTTCGCTCCGCGGGGGGCGGTGGAGGACAAGGCGCGTGAGGTTCTGGTCGCGGCGCGGGAGCTTCCCGGCCACGTCTTCAACCTCGGGCACGGGGTGCTGCCCACAACGGACCCCGACGCCCTGACCCACCTCGTGGACTTCGTCCACACCGAGACCTCCCACTGAGGTTGTGGGCATGCTCACGGCGGGCCTGAGCCGAGCAGGGTAATCGCGCCGTAGGCGGCGGAGGCCACCGCGGCTGCGGCCAGGATCGCCACCGTGCGCTCAGGGCGCGTTCTCAGCAAGGCCACCGCCGCGGGGAGCAGCAGCGGGAACGCCGGCATCATCAGGCGCGGCCTGGAGCCGAAATAGCCCGCGCCCACCAGCGAGACGAACACCACCGCCGCCGTGTACACCACCAGCGGCAACGGCTGCCGCTGCCGCACGCAGCACAGCCACAGCAGCCAGAAGACGAGCGCGAGCGCCGCGCACAGGCCGAGCCCGGCCAGGACGTTGGACGTGAGGTTCTGCCAGACGAAGCCCGCCAGCGCGCGGCCGCCGTCGAAGCCGTTGCCCCACTCCCCCTGCACCTCGAAGTAGGCGAAGAGGCCGCCGTTGCGCACGGCCACGTACAGCACGTACGCGAGCCAGCCCAGGGGCGCGAGGACGACGCCCAGCAGCATCCGCGCGTGCCCGCGCAGCAGTTCGCCCGCGCGTGCACCGGCGCGGTACTCGCGGACGAGGGTGACGGCCGCCGGTATCCAGATCGCCGCCACGACCGCGGCCGCGGACGGCCGGGTCAGCCCCGCGAGCACGGCCAGGCCGCCCGCCCAGACCCAGCGCCCGGTCAGCACCGCGTACACCGCCCACGCGGCCAGCGCCGTGAACAGCGTCTCGGTGTACGCCATCGACTGCACGAACGCGGTCGGGTACGCGCCCCACAGCGCGGCGAGCAGCACGCCCCCGCGCGGCCCGTGCAGCCGGGCGCCGATCGCGTAGATCCCCCACGCGGCGACGAGCGAGGCGAGCCAGGAGACCAGCAGGCCCGCGTCCGGCACGCTCAGCGGCGTGATCTCGGAGATGCCCCGCTCCAGCGCCGGGAGCAGCGGGAAGAAGGCGAGGTCGGAGTGGACGTCGCCGTCCGGCAGCCGGATCTCGTAGCCGTAGCCCTCCGTCGCGATCCGCGCGTACCAGAGGGAGTCCCAGCGCGCGTTGAGCAGTGTGTGCGGGCTCTTCCCGGCTGCCGCGGCCGCCGTGCCCAGGATCACGAGGCCGAGCAGCCGCACCGAGGCGTACGCCAGCAGGGCGGGCGCGGCCGCGCGCAGGGAGGCGGCGGCGCGCTCGCGGAGGAGAGAGGCGTCGCGGCGCGGGGTGCGCGGTGGGGCCGCGGCCGGTATCCGGGTGTCGGGCATGTGGGCGATTATCACCGAGAGCCCGACCGCACCCGTTCACCCGGGTGTGCCAGGCCCGGCGCACCGAATGCCCGCACTCCTCGGCCTACTGACCGCGCAGATCCTGCGCGACCGCCGCCGTCGCCTTGCGCGCAGCGACCAGCACCGGGTCCCACACGGGCGAGAACGGTGGCGCGTAGCCGAGGTCCAGCGTCGTCATCTGCTCCACCGTCATCCCCGCCGTCAGGGCCACGGCCGCGATGTCGACGCGCTTGCCCGCGCCCTCGCGGCCGACGATCTGTGTGCCCAGCAGCCGCCCCGTACGGCGCTCCGCGAGCATCTTCACCGTCATCGGGCGCGCCTCCGGGTAGTACCCGGCCCGGCTCGTCGACTCGATGGTCACCGTCACGTACTGCAGGCCGGCGGCCGCCGCCTGTGCCTCCAGCAGCCCGGTCCGCGCGATCTCCAGGTCGCAGACTTTGCTGACGGCCGTGCCCACGACTCCGGGGAAGGTCGCGTAACCGCCGCCCACATTGGTGCCGATGATCTGGCCGTGCTTGTTGGCGTGCGTCCCGAGGGCGATGTGCCGGGTGTGGCCCGAGATCAGGTCCAGCACCTCGACGCAGTCGCCGCCCGCCCAGATGTTGTCGTATCCCCGCACCCGCATCGCCAGGTCGGTGAGCAGGCCGCCCGACTCGCCGAGCGGCAGCCCGGCCCGCAGCGCGAGATACGTCTCGGGGCGCACGCCGAGGCCCAGCACGACCAGGTCGGCCGGGTACTCGGCGTCCGCCGTCAGCACCGCCGCTACCCGCCCGTCCGCGTCCCTGCGGATCTCGGTGGCCTCCGCGCCCGTCACCGTCTCGATGCCGAGGCCGCTCATGGCCTCGTGGACCAGTCGGCCCATGTCCGGATCGAGGGTGGACATGGGCTGCTCCGCCCGCTCCAGAACGGTGACCCGGCAGCCCCGGTTGACCAGCGCCTCGGCCATCTCCACTCCGATGTAGCCCGCGCCCACGACCACCGCCCGCAGCCCCTGAGCCCGGTCGCGGAGCCCGGCGATCAGCGCCTGCCCGTCGTCGAGGGTCTGCACCCCGTAGACCCCCGGCGCGTCGATGCCGGGGATGTCCGGGCGCAGTGGGCGCGCCCCGGTGGCCAGCACCAGGTGGTCGTAGTCCTCCCAGCGCTCGCCGTCCCGCGCGTCGAGGTCGTGGACCCGTACCCGCTGCCGGTCGGGGTCGATCTCGGTGACCTCGGTGCGCAGCCGCAGGCCGATGCCGCGCCTGCGGTGCTCGATGGGCGTACGGGCGACGAGGCCGCCGGGCCCCGTCACGGTGCCGCCGACCCAGTACGGGATGCCGCACGCCGAGTACGAGGTGAAGTGCCCGCGCTCGAACGCGACGATCTCCAGCTCGTCCGGCTTTCTCAGCCTGCGCGCCCGGGACGCGGCGGACATGCCCGCCGCGTCCCCGCCGATGACCACCAGCCGCTGCGCCCGCGTCGCCATCGCGCTTCCTTCCGCCACCGTCGCCCGCCGTCGTAGCACGCACCGGCGTCCCGCGCCGGCAGGGCCACGCTACGGGCGCCGGCCGCTCAGTCCTCCTTACGACTCTCCTCCGGCTGGCTCTCCTCCGGCTGCTCGGGGGACGTGATCGGAGGCGGGACGGTCACCGGCGGCGGGGGCGTGACGCCGCGCGGACGGGGTGCGCGGGGCGCGGGCGTGCCGGGCGGCGTGCCGGGCGAGGGCGTACCGGGCGGCGTAGCGAGCGCGGGCGTACCGGGCGCGCGCCGCGGCAGCCGGCCCCGCACCACGCGCCAGATCACGAACAGCAGGGCGAGCGCGGCGGCGAACGGCAGCACCGCACCCACCGCGACCGCGACCCACCGCACCGCCGTCACAAAGGCGTTCCAGCCGCCGGACAACGCGTCCAGGAAGCCGGGCTCGTCGTCCTCGGGCTTCGGCGCGGGCTTCGGCGCGGTCTCCGTCAGAACCAGCGTGATCGTGGCCATGCCGGTCCGCTCCTTGAGCGACTGCTGCTGCGCCTTGAGCGCCTCCAGCTCCGCCTGACGGGTACTCAGCTCCCCTTCCAGGCTGACGATGTCCGACAGCCTGGTGGCCCGGTCCATCAGCTCGCGCACCCGGGCGACGCTGGCCTCCTGCGACTTGACGCGGCTTTCGACGTCCACCACCTGATCGGTCACGTCCTGGGCATCGACCTTGCGCTCGATGAGCCTGCCGGACCCGGCGAGGTCGCCGAGGACGCCCTCGAACTCGTCCTGCGGCACGCGCAGGACGATGCGGGACTGCTCGTGCCCCCGGGCCTCCCGGTCCGTGGTCTCGTCGCCGACGTAGCCGCCCGCGTTCTCCGCCGTGGTGCGTGCGTCGCCGACGGCGCGGGAGACGTCCTTGACCCGGACGGTCAGGGTCGCGGTCCGGATGATGTGGGACGGGCCGAGCTTCGGTGCCCTGCTGGGGGCGGCCTTCCCGTCCGCCGTACCGCCCGGCTGCTGCCGCTGGTCGCCGACGGCCGGGCCTCCCTCCGCCTGGTCCGGAGCCGCGGCCCCCTCACGAGGTGCCCCTCCCTTCGCGTCGGCGGCCGACTCCGCCACCGAGCCGCCGGACGAGCCGCTGCACCCGGCGAGGCCGAGCGAGGCGGCGAGCAGGACGGAGGCGAGGACGGTCAGCGGCCGGCGGTGCCGTGCCGGCCGCGCGGTCGATGGACCGCGCACCGGGCTGGGTGCGGGATGGTACGTCGGACGGTGCATCGTGGTCCCCCCAAGGGCCGTTGACGTTGTTGCCCGTTGGACGAGGTGGCGTGAAGGCGGGTTGCGGGCGGCCGGTCCCGATGAGGTCACGGTCAGGACTCTTTCCGGGTCTGAGACAGTGGGGACATGAGCGATGCGGACACGCGTACGGACCGGGGGACCGGCCGGCGGACGGGCAGCCATGTCGTAGTCGTCGGCGGCGGGATCTCCGGTCTCGCGGCCGCGCACCGGCTGAGCGCGTCCGGCGTACGCGTGACCGTCCTGGAGGCGTCGGGGCGGCTCGGCGGGAAGCTGCACGCGGGCGAGATCGCGGGAGTGCCGGTCGACTTCGGCGCGGAGACGATGCTCGCGCGGCGGCCGGAGGCCGTGGAACTGGCGCGCGCGGTGGGGCTCGAGGACCGCCTCCAGCCGCCGGCCACCATCTCCGCCTCGCTGTGGACGCGGGGGCGGCTGCGGCCCATGCCGAAGGGGCACGTGATGGGCGTGCCCGGCGATCTCGCGCCCCTCGCCGCGTCCGGAGTGATCTCGGACGAGGGGCTGGCCCGTATCGAGCGCGACCGCGAGCTGCCGCGCACGGAGGTCGGCGACGACGTCGCCGTCGGTGCGTACATCGCGGACCGCCTCGGCCGCGAGGTCGTCGACCGTCTCGTCGAGCCGCTGCTCGGCGGGGTGTACGCGGGCGACGCCTACCGGATCTCGATGCGCGCCGCCGTCCCCCAGCTCTTCGAGGCCGCGCGCACCCACCGCTCGCTGCTGGAGGGCGTCCGGGAGATCCAGGCGCGGGCGGCGGCGGGCGGGACGGCGGCGGACCGGACAGCGTCGGGCCGGGCCGTGGCGGAGCCCGCGACGCAGGGCGGCGGCCCGGTCTTCATGGGCATCGACGGCGGCGTGGGCCGCCTGCCGCTCGCGGTCGCCGACGCCTGCCGCGCAGCAGGCGCGGACGTGGTCACCGGCGCGTCCGTGGAGCGGCTCGCCCTCAGGCGCGGCGAGGGCGGCGCGGGCCTGACGCCGGGAGGCCCGGCGCCAGGGGACCCGGACCGGGCGACGGGCGACGGCACCGGCACGAGCCCAGCGGCGGCCCGGACGCAGGCGCACGAGGGCAACCCGGGACGGGCTTCCTGGGAGGTCGTCGTCCGGGAGCGCTCCGGGGCGGTGCGCACCCTCGAGGCCGACGGGGTGGTGCTCGCCGTGCCCGCGCCCGTGGCGGCGCGGCTGCTCGCCGCCGAGTCCCCGGCCGCCTCGGCCGAGCTGGCCGCCGTCGAGTACGCCTCCATGGCCCTGGTCACCCTCGCTTTTCGGCGGGCGGACCTGTCCGCCCTGCCGGACGGCAGCGGCTTTCTCGTCCCGCCCGTCGACGGCCGCACGATCAAGGCGTCCACCTTCTCCAGCGCCAAATGGGGCTGGCTCGCGGACGCCGATCCGGATCTCTTCGTGCTGCGCGCCTCGGTCGGGCGGTTCGGCGACGAGGCCGATCTGCGGCGCGACGACGCGGACCTCGTCCAGGTCTCGCTCGGCGACCTGGGCGACGCCACGGGACTCTCCGCCCGGCCCGTCGCGGCCACGGTCACCCGCTGGGACGGCGGGCTGCCGCAGTACCCGGTCGGCCACCTCGGCCGGGTCGCCCGTATCCGCGAGCAGGTGGCCAAGCTGCCGGGCCTGCGCGTGTGCGGCGCGCTGTACGAGGGGCTGGGCATCCCGGCCTGCATCGCGAGCGCGCGCACCGCGGCCGACGAGCTGCTGGCCACCCTGCCGGAGTCCACCGTCCGGGGCGAGCGAGAATGAGGGCATGACTGCTGCCCCTGAAAAGATCCCGAACGCCGGCAAGAAGGCCAAGGACCTCAACGAGGTCATCCGCTACACCCTCTGGTCGGTGTTCAAGCTCCGCGACGTGCTGCCCGAGGACCGCACCGGGTACGCGGCCGACGTGGAGGAGCTGTTCGAGCAGCTCGCCGCGAAGGACGTCACCGTGCGCGGCACGTACGACGTGTCGGGGCTGCGGGCCGACGCCGACGTCATGATCTGGTGGCACTCGGAGTCCTCGAACGCGCTCCAGGAGGCGTACAACCTCTTCCGCCGCACCAGGCTCGGCCGCGCACTGGAGCCGGTGTGGTCGAACATGGCGCTGCACCGCCCCGCCGAGTTCAACAAGGCGCACATCCCGGCCTTCCTCGCCGACGAGGTCGCCCGCGAGTACGTGTGCGTGTACCCCTTCGTGCGGTCCTACGACTGGTATCTGCTGCCCGACGAGGACCGGCGCCGGATGCTCGCCGAGCACGGCAAGATGGCCCGCGGCTTCCCCGACGTCCGCGCCAACACCGTCGCGTCCTTCGCGCTCGGCGACTACGAGTGGCTGCTGGCCTTCGAGGCCGACGAGCTGCACCGGATCGTCGACCTCATGCGCCACCTGCGGGCCTCCGAGGCGCGGCTGCACGTCCGCGAGGAGGTGCCCTTCTACACCGGGCGCCGCAAGCCGGTCGCGGAGCTGGTGGCGGGACTGGCCTGAGCACCCCCCTCAACGCTTGTGTCCTGTCTCCCCGCACAAGCGGGGAGACAGGACACAAGGGGGCCCGACGGCCTGCCTCAGATGACGGGCTTGGGCACCGCGCGCTTGTCCCGGCGCTCCGGCTTCGCCGCCTTCTCAGGCCTGGGCTCGGGGCGCGGCCCGCACGCCGCATGCCGTCCCGGCGTCTCGCCGCGCAGCAGATACGTCTCGAAGTGGCGGTTGACGCACGCGTTCTCGCCGCCCGCGACGCCGTGCGTGCCCGCCCGCCGCTCGGTCACCAGCGACGCCCCTGCCAGCCGGCGCTGCAGTTCCAGCGCGCCCTTGTACGGCGTCGCCGCGTCCCGCTCGGCCGCGAGGATCAGCACGGGAGGCAGCGCGCGGGCGGCCGTCCGTACGTCCAGCGGCGTCTGCCGGGGCTGGGTCCAGTAGGCGCACGGAAGGTTCATCCAGGCGTTGTCCCAGGTCTCGAAGGGGGCGACGCGGGCGAGCGCGGTGTTGTCCGAGTCCCAGGTGCGCCAGTCGGTCGGCCACGGGGCGTCGTTGCACTCGACCGCCGTGTAGACGGCGTTGCCGTTCTCCTCCGCCTCCGCGGCCCCCTCCTGCGGCGCCGCCTGCTCGGTCAGCGGCTTGGCGTTGCCGCGCAGGTACTCCGACAGCGCGTACGCCCTCCGCGCCCAGTACGCGTCGTAGTAGCCGACTTGCAGGAACGCGGCCTGGAGCTGTGCCGAGCCGACCCTGCCGCCGGCCGGCTTGCGCTCGATCCTGACCCGCGCCTTCTCGTAGGAGCGCAGCACATCCTGCTGCGTACGACCCAGGTGGTAGACGGAGTCGTGCTTGGCGACCCAGCGGCGCCAGTCCGCCCAGCGGCTCTCGAAGGCCTGCGACTGGTCGAGGTTGTTCCGGTACCAGATCTGCCGGGGGTCGGGGTTGACCGCGCTGTCGAAGACCATGCGGCGGACGTGACCGGGGAAGAGCGTGGCGTAGAGCGCGCCGAAGTACGTGCCGTACGAGGCACCGACGAAGTTGAGCTTCTGCTCGCCGAGGGCGGCGCGGATGACGTCGAGGTCGCGGGCGTTGTTGAGCGAGGTGTAGTGCCGTACGCCGGAACCCGCGCGCAGGGAACAGCCGCGGGCGTACTCCCGGGCCCGGTCCTTGCGGAGGGCCTTGTATTCATCGTCCGGGTGGATGGGGGAGTTGGCCGGGGCCTTGGCGAACTGGGCCGGGTCCTGGCAGGACAGCGGTGCGGAGCGGCCGACGCCGCGCGGCGCGTAGCCGACGAAGTCGTACGCCTTGGCGAGCGGCCGCCACTCGTCGAGCTTCGAGTAGAGAGGGAACTGCATGCCGGAGGCGCCGGGCCCGCCCGGGTTGAAGATCAGCGCTCCCTGGCGGGCCTGGCGGGTGCCGGAGGCGCGGACACGGCTGACGGTGAGCGAGATGGTGCGGCCGTCGGGCCGGGCGTAGTCCAGCGGTACGGAGACTCTGCCGCACTCCACGGGCTTCGGCAGGTCCTCGGTCTTGGGGCAGCGGCCGAAGTGGATACCGGCCTTCGCGGCGCGGGCGGCAGCGGCGGCGGTGCCGCGGGCTTCGGGGGTGCCGTCCGCGGGGACGGCGTCCGGGCGGGCGGCCGCCGGTCCTGCCACCTGTTCTGTCGCCGGTCCGGACGCGGCGCGGGCATCCGGTGTGCGCGGGGGAGTGGCGCTGCCGGCGGGGGTGGTGGCGAGTGCGGTGAGGACCAGCGACCCGAGGGCGCCGTACAGCGCTACAGCTCTCACGCGTCATCCCTTCATATGAAAAATGCTGGAAAGGATGATTCGTGGGGGAGTTGGGGATGTAAAGGACCGTTGTCCGGTGTCGGGGCTCAAGCCCCCGTGCGGGTCACTCCCATTGGCACGGGTGGCCGCTGCCGCTGCTGTTGTCGCCGCTGAGCGCGGCGCGCAGCGCGGGGTCGTCGAGGGCGGCGGGGCCGCGTACGGCGAAGGCCGTCAGACCGGCGGCAGCGTCACCGGCGCCGTCGCGGTCACCGTTGCCGGTACGGGCCGCGGGGGTGGCGGCGATCCGGCCGAGCATGCGCTGTCCGGCCGGTGACGCCCACAGGCTGCCGGGGCGGATCTCGACATGCGCTATCGCCAGGCAGCCGGTGACGAGCACGAGCGGCAGCGCGAACCAGGCGGCGACCGGGCCCGAGCTCTCCTCAGGCGGCAGGACGAACAGCGCCGCGGCCCCGGTCAGCAGCACCAGCAGCCCCGCGTACTGGGCCTGCCGGACGGCGGTGGCGATGTTCGTGACGGCCGGGGGCGGTACGGCGAGACCGGCGGCCACCAGCCGGTCCGCCAGCGTCCGTACGGCGTCGGCGGCCGCGAGCGCCGCGCGGATCGCCGGTACGCGGGACTGGCCGCCCGGGCCGATCGCCGTGATCACCGAACGCTCCAGGTCGTCCCTGCCCTCCGGGTCGACGACCGTGGCCCAGCCGGTGTGGGCCAGCAGCAGGCGGCGCTGCCGCGACATCGAGAGCAGCGTCAGATCGGCGACCCGGCGCGGTCCACCTGCCAGGAACGCGGCCTCGTAGATCGAGATACGGGGCGGTGGGGCCGGGCGCCTGCCCTCCCTGTCGCCGTCGGCACCGGCGGCCGTGGACGCGGGGCCGTGCGTACGCCCGGCGGTTGCGGCCGCGTGGCACAGGCGCGCGGCCGAGGCGACGGCGGCGACCCAGGCGACGAGGAGGAAGAGGACCCACATGCGGGAGTTCTACTGAGGGTGGGGGACGGCGCGCCAGACACCTTCCACGATGCGGACGCCGGAGCCGGGCCGGGGGTGAGGCGGAAGGCCCTACGGGCCGTGTCACTTCTTCATGTGGCTGTCCGCCGCACTGTCCTGTGCGTCCTTCCCGGACTTCTTCGCGTTGTCCGGTTTCTCGCCCTTCTCCGGATTCTCCGGTGGTTCCGGCTTCTCCGGGAGTGTCGCGGGCGGCGGCAGCGGAAAGCTGGAGGACGGGGCGGCGGGCTCGGCCGGCGGGGCGTTCGGCGATGCGGGCGGTGGCGGCGGGCCGGTCGGGGACGCCGTGGCGCTGCCCGCCTCCTCGCTCGCGATGGCGTCGAAGTCGACCAGACCCGTGCGTTCGAGCATGGTCATGTGGTCGAGAACGGTCGTATTGGCGTCGTCGGCCAGTTCGCGCACGAGGCTGTTGCGTGTGGTGTGCCGGATCTGGCCGATGACGCCGAACACCTTGCCGTGGGCCATGCGCAGGATGTTCGCGAACGCGCTCGCGTAGTCCATGCCGTGTGCGGCCGTGAACTCGCCCAGCCAGCGCTTCTGTTGTTCGTTCGGCTCATTGGGCAGCTCCATGCCGAGCCGGGCCGCGACCTCGCGGACCCGCGCGTCGAGGAAGGTGTGGCCTTCCACGAGGTGTTCGCCCGCGTCCGCGATCGCCTGGGTCGGCGCACGCTCGATCGCCTGCTGCCCGGCGGGCAGCTCCCACAGCCCGGCCAGCCGTACCCGGACGATGAAGTCCCGGTCGGCGGCGGACAGCGGGCCCCACGCGGTGGCGACGGTCCCGGCTTCGAGGTTGGCGAGGCCCGTGCCGGATCTGTCGCGGTACGTCCACATGGGGAAGACGAGCGCGGTGAGCGTCGCGGTGAGCGCCACGAGGACCAGGCCGGTGCTGGTGATGGATCGCATGAGGGGTGCCTCCTGCGGCACCGCACGGTAATGCGCCAGGCATGATCTGGGTAACGGTTCGCGGAAACTCGCTTCCGGGGCGGGGCGGGGCGGGGTGGGGCTGAGCGGCGGGCCGGGCCGCGGCCGGGCGCTACGCGGCCCGGCGCCCCCGCCCGCGGAGCGCGCTGCGCAGCAGCCGCGCGAAGCGGTTGGCGGGCAGCGGCGCGGGACCCGAGCGCTCCAGCCACCAGGCGTGGAGCCGCCGCCGCACGGCCGGATCTGCGACCGGACTCCTGCTACCGGCCGGGCTCGCGTGGCCGGCCGGGCTCGCGGGGCTCAGCGAGTCCGGGCGGCCGGTGGCCGTGGCCAGCAGGTGCTCGGCGAAGTGGAGGGCGTCACGGCGGTAGCCATCGGTCATCGGGCGCATGTGCGCGTAGCCGAGGAACGCGGGCCGGTAGGCGGGGCCGAGGATCTCCGGCAGTTCGGGGGCGACCTTGGCGACGACATCGGCCCGCTTGGCGGCCAGCGCGCGGCTCTGCACGCGCAGCCGCTGCCGGTCGAAGCCCTCGGGAGCGGGCGTCCCGGCCACGAGCGCGGACAACAGCGAAGCCTGCGCCAGCCCGACCCGCTCCCGCCCGGCCTCGGCAGCGCGCCGCGTACCGAGGTCGGCGCTCTGCGCCGCGGTACGCGACGGGCTCTCCCCGCCGTCGGCCATGATCCCGCTCGCGTCCGTGTGGCCATCGGCGGGCTCGGGCACGGGGGTTGGCCGGAGGTTCCCCCTCGTGGCTGTCGTCGGGGGAGTGGTGCCGGATACGCCTGCGGACGAGGTGTGTTGTGGCGTGACCCGGTCCGCTGCCGACGGCAGCGGGGGGTTTCCCGCGTTGCCCGTCGTGGTTCCGCTTGCGGGCTGTGCCGCGTCCGTGTGGATGGCCGCGGGCTCGGTTGCGGGGGTTGGCCGGAGGCCCCCGCTCGTGGCTGTCGTCGGGGGAGTGGCGCCGGAAGCGTCCGCCGACGAGGCGCCTTGCCAAGCCCCCGCGCCCGGCGGGCGGCTCTCCGTGATGCCCGTCGCGGCCCCGTTCGTGGGCCGGGTCGTGACTGCCCGGCCGCCGGGCCGGGACTTCGGCGTCGCCTCCATCACCGCCCGTATCGCGGCCAGTTCGGCCGCCAGTTCCTCCGCCGCCGGGAAGTCCTCGTCGCGTTCGAGGAGGACGCCCGGCGGGTCCGTACGGGCGCGGAGTTCCGCGAGGACGTCCAGGACCGGCTGGGTCACCGGGTGGGCGTGGCTGTCGTGCCACACGCCGTCCTTCTCGATGCCGCCCGCCACGTGCACGTACGCGATGGCCTCGACCGGCAGTTCTTCCAGGGCCTTCGCCGGGTCCTCGCCGCGGTTGACGTGATTCGTGTGGAGGTTCGCCACGTCGATCAGCAAGCGGACGCCGGTGCGTTCGACCAGTTCCGCGAGGAACTGCCCCTCGGACATCTCCTCTGCCGGCCAGGCGATCAGCGCCGCGATGTTCTCGAGCGCCAGCGGCACCGGCAGCGCGTCCTGCGCGATACGGACGTTCTCGCACAGCACGTCCAGCGCGTCGCGTGTGCGCGGCACCGGCAGCAGGTGCCCGGCCTCCAGCCGCGGCGAGGCGGTCAGCGGCCCACCGGCCCGTACGAAGGCGATGTGCTCGGTGACCAGCGGCGCGCCGAGTGCCTCGGCGCGCTCGGCGAGGGCGGCGAGCCGCTCAGGGTCGGGGCGGTCGGCGCCGCCGAGGCCCAGCGAGACGCCGTGCGGGATGACGGTCGTGCCGCGCTCCCGCAGCCGCAGCAGCGGTGCGGGGAGGTGCCCGGGGCAGATGTTCTCTGCGACCACCTCGACCCAGTCGAGACCGGGCAGCTCCGCCACCGTGTCGGCGATCTCGGGCCGCCATCCGATGCCCGTACCCAAGCGCTCCATGGCCCGCCTCCTCCCTCGCGTGTTCGACAGGTGCCGGAGTGATGGCCCCGCCGCACGGGGCCGAATCCTCGAAGCCGCCGGTTCAGAGCTTGATTTGAGGTTCGAGGTTCGAGGGTTGAGGTTCGGCGACGAGGCCTGACCTGCCTCAGCGGCTACGCACGTCAGTGCCCGTATCCCGAACCGGAGCCGTCGCCGGACCCGTAGCCGGACCCGTCACCGGTTCCGCTGCCCGACTGCGACCCGAGCTGCGGCGCCGTCGTGGAATCCGCCGTCGTCTCTCCTGTCGGCTTGGGCGAAGGCTTCGAGGTCGTGGTCACTCCATCGCCCGGTACCACGGGAATCGGGGCGGGGATCACGGTCGACGTGGGCGGCGGCGGGCCGGTCGGGCTGGCCGGCGGGGCCTCCGCCGCGTCGTTCGCGATGGAGTCGAAGTCCACCATCCCCGTCTTCTCCAGCATCGTGATGTGGTCGAGGACCGTCATGTTGGCGGCGTCGGCCAGCTGCCGGACGAGGGTGTTGCGGGTGGAGTTGCGGACCGCTCCGATCTGGCCGAAGAACTTGCCGTGCGCCGAGCGCAGGAGGTTCGCGAACTTCCTCTGGTACACGATCCCGTCGGCGTCCGTGAGCTCCTTGAGCCAGCCCAGCTGCTGCTCGTTCGGCTGGTTCGGCAGCTCCACCCCCAGCTTCCCCGCAGCGAAGCGCACACGCTGGTCGAGGTCCGTGTGCCCGACGATCAGGTGGTCACCGCAGTCCCGTACCGCTTTGGTGGGGGCGCGTTGGATCGCCTGCTGCCCGGCGGGCATCTCCCACAGCCCGGCCAGCCGCACCTTGACGAGGAAATCCCGGTCCTGGGCGGACAGCGGGCCCCACTGAGTGGAGACCGTCCCCGTCGCGAGGTTCGCCTGACCGGTCCCCGAGCGGTCGGCGTACGACCAGACGGGGTAGATCAGCGCGCCGAGCGTCGCGGCGAGGGCCGCGATGATGAGCTTCGTTCCGTTGATGTGTCGCAAGGTGTCTCGCATTCTCCTGACGTCGCGGCACACGCGTTCCCCCGGTACGTGAGACCAGGGGGAGGTCGAGGTGCGTCAGCCAAGCGCGAACTGAGCGGTCGGTCAAGCTGCTTGATCAGCCCCGGGCCTGGTAGCGACGTTGAATACGGAGCAGGGGCTTCCCGTGTTCATTCCGATCTCGTCGCGTCCTCGCGTCGCGACCTTTCGTCCCGCCGGTCAGCGAGAGGTGCCGATCGTGCCGGGCCCGCCCGGTTCCCGCAGCGCCGGGTGATCGGCGACGACCGTGCACGAGCCGGGCGCGATCTCGGTGAAGCCCGCGTCCCGTACGACCGGCAGTCCGCTCTCCGTGAGCTCCGCCCAGCGCGCGGCGTCCGGCGTCCGCACCGCCAGCGCGAAGCCCGATGCCCGCCACTTCTCCCGCTCGGCCTCCGGGAGTTCCCACCAGGCGAGCTGCGCTCCGTGCCCCGCCTGGGCCATGGCCTTGCCCGCCGACATGCCGACTTCGGGGCTGAGCCACAGCACAGGACGGGCGGGGTCGGGCGCGGCGGGCGGATCGGGGTCCTCCAGCTCCGTACCCGAGACCTGGAGCCGCGCCAGGTCCTTCGGCCAGCCGTCGAGGGGCACGGGCGGGAAGACCCGTAGCTCCGCGCGCTCGCCGGTGACCGTGACGCCCGGCAGTGCCTCCGCCCGTCGCCACTCCGCACCGCGCGCCCGCCGCACCACCTTGCGGATGCGGGCGTCCTGCCAGTCCCGTACGGCCTCGTACCACTCGCCGCCCTCGGCCGCGGCCCGCTCGTCCGACAGCAGCACGAGCACGGCGCGCGCGGCGGTCTCCAGGGAGTCCGTACGGGCCGGGGGCGCGGCCTTCTCGATACGGATCACGAGCGGCAGGACGAACTGCGGCGCGGCGTCCCGCTCGGCATCGGAGTGGGAGGTCTCGGGGCTGGTCACCTGCCCCAGTCTGCCAGCCGCGTCCGAGCGGCCGGGCGGCGCCTGAGAGGCGGCTGAGCAGCACCTGAAGGGCGGCTGAGGGCGGCCGACCGGCGCCCTGGAGGCCGCTTTGCGGCACCTGAGATGCGGCTCGGCGGCGGCCGGATCGCCCGGCCGTATCCGCCCGCGCCCGCGACGCCCTTGGCGGACCGGGAGATTCCGGGGGACGATGCGCCGCATGCACAGCGATCTCTTCGCCTCCGCCAACATGGTCGTGCCCGCCACCGAGCCCGGCATGACGCTGCAGAACTCCAAGTCCATCAAGTACGCCGTCAACGGCGAGTGCTACGCCCGGCAGGGCGCGATGGTCGCCTTCCGCGGCGATCTGCGCTTCGAGAAGCAGGGCCAGGGCGTGGGGAAGTTCCTCAAGCGCGCGGTCACCGGCGAGGGCCTGGCGCTCATGGCCGTCCGCGGCCAGGGCGAGGCGTGGTTCGCCCACGAGGCCGCCAACTGCTTCATCGTCGACCTCGTCCCCGGCGACAGCCTGACCGTCAACGGGCGCAACGTCCTGTGCTTCGACGCGACCCTCGGCTACGAGATCAAGGTGGTGAAGGGCGCGGGGATGGTCGGCGGCGGCATCTTCAACAGCGTGTTCACCGGCCACGGCAGGCTCGGCATCGTCTGCGAGGGCGAACCCATAGTCATCCCGGTCTCCGCGCACGCCCCCGTCTTCGTCGACACCGACGCGGTCGTGGGGTGGAGCACGCAGTTGCACAGCTCCCTGAACCGCTCGCAGAGCTTCGGCTCGATGCTGCGCGGCGGCTCGGGCGAGGCGGTTCAGCTCAAGCTGGAGGGCGAGGGCTTCGTGATCGTCAGGCCCAGCGAGGCCACGCCGGAGAAGGCCTCGGCGGGTTAGGGCCTGTCCGCTCCGGACTCCGGCCTCCGAACCCGGACCCCGGACCCCTGGGGTCCAGGAGCGAAGCACCTGGTCAGAAGGGACCGTGGAGCTCGCCGAGCCGGTCGGTCAGCCGCAGGTTCTCGGAGTAGTCGACGGGGCAGACGATCACAGACACCCCTCCGTCGTCCAGAGCGCCTCGCAGCACCGGCAGCAGCTCGTCGGCCGACTTGATCCGGTGGCCGCGCGCGCCGAAGCTCTCCGCGTAGGCGACCAGGTCCGGGTTGGTGAAGCGGGTGTGGCTGTGACGGCCGAGCTCGAGCTCCATCTTCCAGGTGATGAGCCCGTACTCCTCGTCGGCCAGCACGAGGACGGCCAGGGGGATGCGTTCGCGTACGGCCGTCTCCAGCTCCTGGGAGTTCATCAGGAACGAGCCGTCTCCCATCATCGCCAGCACCCGCCGCCCCGGGCGGGCGAGTTTGGCCGCGATCGCGCCGGGCAGCGCGAACCCCATGGTGGACAGCCCGTTGGAGAGCAGACAGGTTTCCGGCTCGTACGCCGGGTAGAGCCGCGCCATCCACATCTTCCCGGCGCCGGTATCGGCGAGCACGACGTCGTGGCGGTCCAGCGCGGCGCGCACATCGGCGACCACGCGCTGCGGCACCAGCGGGCACGCCTCGCTGCGCCGCCCGTATTCCAGCTCCTCGGTGAGCAGCGTCCGGATGCGCTCACCTGCTCCCTCGTAGGCGAACCTCTGCGGCACCGCGGCCGCGAGAGCCTCGAGGGCCTGCGACACATCGCCCTCGACGCCGACCGTCACCGGATAGTGGCGGTCCACCTCGGCGGCGAACCGGTGCAGGTGCACCATGCGCTTCTCGCCATCCGGATTGATCTTTACGGGGTCGAACTCCTGCAGCTCGTACCCGACGCAGACCAGCACATCGGCCGTATCGAAGCCGAA
Organism: Streptomyces sp. 8N616; assembly: GCF_052246385.1. NCBI lineage: Bacteria > Bacillati > Actinomycetota > Actinomycetes > Kitasatosporales > Streptomycetaceae > Streptomyces > Streptomyces sp. 8N616. Next base: position 150,429 of record NZ_JBQQBY010000005.1, read on the forward strand.
GTTGGTGTAGTCGTGGCGCATGAAGCCGACCGCGCCCAGGGCGTTCGGGTGGTCGTCCGGGAACACGCCCTTGCCGTGGAAGGTGGTCGCCACCGGCACATTCAGCTGTTCGGCGAAACGCACCAGGGCCGCAGAGGCGCCGGACCTGGCGGCGCCATGGCCGGCCAGGACCACCGGGTGGCGGGCCGTCGCGAGTACCTCCGCGGCGCGCTCGATCTGCGAGCGAGACGGGGCGTCGGCATGCACCGTGTCGACCTGCAGAGGGGCGAGCGGCTCCGTCGTGCGGGCTCCTTCGACGTCCTCGGGGACCGCGAGGAACACGGCCCCGGGGCGCTCGCTCTGCGCGGTCTTGAACGCCTTGCGCACCATCTCCGGTACCGCATCGGGGCTGTGGACCCGAGCCGACCACTGGGTGACCGGCGCGAACATCGACACCAGGTCGATGACCTGGTGGGACTCCTTGTGGAGCCGGCTCAGGGAGCCCTGTGCCGCAAGGGCCACCACGGGGGTGCTGTTGGTCGTCGCGTCGGCCGTGCCCAGCAGCAGATTGATGGCGCCGGGCCCCAGCGTGGCCGAGCACACCCCGGCCCGGCCCGTCAGCCGCCCGTACATCTCGGCCATGAACGAGGCGCCCTGCTCGTGGCGGACCAGGAGGTACCGGATGCCCGAGCCGTTCAGCGCGTCGACGAAGCGGATGTTCTCCTCGCCGGGGATCCCGAAGACGTACTCCACGCCCTCGGCCTCAAGGCAGCGCACCAGCAGGTGCGCCACGTCCTCGGTCGCGGAGGACGTGCCGCCCTGCCCGGAAGGGGCCTTCTGAGGGTTCATGGGGCGAGCGTAGGCAGGGGCCGGGGGCCCAACCAGGCGCCGGGCGCCGGTCGAGTGAGCCCAGGCCATCAGGCCCGGACGGTGGGGCTCCAGTGGGGGTCCCGCCCCGTCGCGGCCAGCAGCGCCTCGAACGAGGACGCCCCTTCCGGTACGTCGATGGGGTCGCCGAACACCTTCATCCGGCGCGCCGTCGGGCCCATCTCGTCCACCAGCGCGCCGAGCGCCCGCACGCTGCCCTCGTCCGGCGTGAACTCCTGGCCCGTCGCGCGCGCCAGGTCCCACGCGTGCACGGTCAGGTCGAGCAGCACCATGCTGCCAACCGTCCGCGCCGGGAGGTTCATGGTCCCCGTCACGCCCTCGTCGGCGCCCGGCGCGGCCCAGGCTCCGACGAGCCGGGCGGCCTCGTCCGTGAAGCGGGTGCGCCAGTCGCCGTCGAGGTAGTCGGGCGTCGTGGTGAAGTCGGCGTCCTTCTTGGCGGCGAGCGCCTGGAAGTTGATCACTACATGGAACAGGTGGTTGAGCAGGTCGCGCACGGCGTACTCGGCGCACGGCGTCGGCTCCCCGAACCGGTCCTCGGCCACACCGCGCACCACGGGCACCGCCCGCCGGGCCGCCGCGTCGAGCAGTTCGCTGATCTCGGTCGTCATGGGTGCGACGGTACGAGCGACCCGGGGCGGCGGCTTGAAGAAACGCGACACACGGAAGGCGGGCCCGGGGTCAACAGGCGGGGGACGGTGCAGGACGGTTCAGCGGCGCCGCAGGGCGGCATAGGATCGCCGCCATGGCGGGTCCACGGCGCGACACCCGGGGCATCCTCGACGCCCCGGACCTCATCGCGCGCGTGCACTTCCGGCGCCGCGAGCCCGCCGAGTCGCTCCGGCCGTATCTCGAGCACTACTGGCTCATCGACTGGGATCTGTCCGAGCCGTACGCCTCGCACGTGGTGCCGCACCCCTCGGTCAACATCGTCTTCCAGCGCTACGGGGACCGGCCCGGCTTCGGCGAGGTCGCGGGCATCGGCCTGGAGCTCTTCACGAAGAAGCTCGAGGGCCGGGGCCGCGTATGCGGTGTGCAGTTCCGGCCCGGGGGCTTCAGGCCGTTCGCGCCCGGCCGGCCCGTATCGCAGTGGACGGGCCGGCGGCTGCCGCTCGCCGACGTCCTCGGGGGCGGGGTTCTTGAGTGCGGGGTTCCCGAGGGCGGGGGCTCCGGAGATCCGGCCGCACGGATCCTCGGCCCCGAGGACGAGGACGCCCGCGTCGCAGCCCTCGACGCCTTCCTCCTCGGCCTGCGCCCGGAGGCGGACCCACAGGCCGATCTCGCCATGTCCATCGCGCACCGCATCCGTACGGACCGCACGCTCCGGCGCGTCGCCGACGTCGCCGACATTGCGGAAGCGGAAGGGCTGTCCGTACGGGGCCTCCAGCGGCTGTTCGCGGCGTACGTCGGGGTCAGCCCCAAGTGGGTCATCCTGCGCTACCGCATCCACGAGGCCCTCGAGCGCGCCGCCACGGCCACGGACGTCGACTGGGCCGGTCTCGCCGCCGACCTCGGCTACAGCGACCAGGCCCACCTCGTCCGCGACTTCACGGCCACGATCGGGGTTCCGCCGACCGCGTACGCGCGCTGAGCGGCGGGCCGTACGGTGCCGCCGGGCACACTGGGAGCATGGGACCGGAGGGAGCGGGGGCGGATGGACGGACGCGAGGACCGGGCGGACCGGGCGAACCAGGCGGACGGCTGCTACGCCGACGACCGGGCCGTCGTCACGGCGTCGGTGGCGGCGAAGGCGGGCCTCGAAGGGCCTGTGAGCGGGCCTCCGTACGCCGACTGTGTGCTGTGCGGCGAACCGACGGAGTACGGGACGGCGCACCCCGGCGCGACGCTGTGCCCGGTGTGCGAGTGGCAGGAGGCTCAGCGCACGGCCTGCTCCGGCTGACTGCCGGCCCCTGGCCCCCCTGGCCCCTGCCCCTGCTCCTGACCCCCGAGCTACTGACCCTGGCCGCGGTCCTCGCCCTGGTCCCGGTCCTGTCCCCGGCCCGTGCCGATCAGTTCCGAGACCCGGACGAAGCGGTAGCCACGGGCTCTCAGCTCCGGAACGATCCGCCGCACCGCGGCGTCGGTCCCAGGCGCCCGGCTGAGCGTGGCGTGCATGACGACCACCGAGCCCGGCTTCACCCGCGCAAGCACCCGCTCCGCCACCTCGTCGGCCGTGTCCGCGGAGGCGTCGCCGCTCACCACGTCCCCCTGTACGGCCGTCACCCCGGCCGGGGTGACGGCGCGGAGCGCCCGGTCGTCGAAGCAGCCGCCGGGGAAACGGAAGTACGGCACCGGGTCCGGGACCCCGGCCCGCCGGATCGCGGCGAAGGCCCGGTCGACCTCGGCGCGCATCGCGTCGGGCGATACGGGCCGCAGCCCCCGGCAGGAGGTCGAGTCCGAGAAGGAGCCGTGGCTGTACGAGTGGTTGCCGACCTCGAAGAGCGGGTCGCGGCCCAGCGACCGCGCCTGGTCCGGGTACTCGTCCGCCCACCGGCCCGTCATGAAGATCGTGGCCGGTACGCGCATCCGCCGCAGCGAGGCGACGAGCCGGGGGTTGTCGAAGCGCTCGCCGCCCGCGGCGCGCGTCCCGTGCTCGGGGGCCATGTCGGCGGCGAAGGTGAGCGCCACGAGCTTGCCGCCGTCGCGCGCGCCGTGCGAGAAGACGGGCGTGCGGCCGTCCTTCGCCGGGAGCGTGGGTGCGGCCGGGGCGCCGGCCGCGGGCCCGGCCTTGTCCGGCCCGCGGCCGTGAACGGCCGTCTCCCGCACGCTCGGTGACGCCGGCTCGCCCCGCCCGCCGCCGCCCTCAGAGCCGCCGCAGGCGGCGAGAGCGAGGGCGAGCAGCGGTGTCAGGAGGGGCGCTACGGGGGCGGTCCTGCGCCGCGCGCGGAGTACGGGCCGGTGCGCGAGGTTCTGGATCATGTACGGAGCGTAAGATCCCGCCACGCCCTCGGCACATCATCAACCCCCGATCGGGTCCCCGTTGCCGTCCAACCCGCCCCCAAGGGCGGGTGGGCGGGAACCGGGTGCCGGGTCCCGGGGCCGTTCAGCGCCAGGGGCCCGTGACCGCGAACGTCGTCCCAGGCGTATAGCAGTTGACGTACATCGAGCGGCCGTCGGGCGAGAACGTGATCCCCGCGAACTCCCCCCACGCCGGCTCCTCCGGCGTCCCGATGTTCTGGCGCCCGCGCGCCATCGCGTAGACCTGCCCGCGCCGCGTGAGCCCGAAGACGTGCTGCGCCCCCTCTCCGTCCTCGCAGACCATCAGCCCGCCGCCCGGCGCGAGCGTGATGTTGTCGGGCGACTCGCCCGGCATCTGCACATCCGTGTCCGGGCCGAAGACGACGACCAGGGTGAGCCGCCGCCGCTCCGGGTCGTACCGCCAGACCTGCCCGAAGTGGTCGGCCGCCGACCCCTGTGCGCTCTTCGCGAAGCTCGAGACGAAGTAGACGCAGCGGCCGCCCCAGTAGCACCCCTCCAGCTTCTGCGCGTGCGTGATGCCCTCCGGGCCGAAGTCCTGGAACCGGACCGGGGTTTCCTTGGCCGCCGGGTCCGGTACGGGCACCCACTCGATGCCGTCGAAGGTCGTCCCCGCCCCCTGCACCACGGACAGATCGGGCACGCCTGGTACCCGCATCGCCTCGAGCCGGCCCCCCGCGCGCAGCGAACCCCGCCCGCCCAGCGGCTTCGCGGGCAGGAAGCGGTAGAAGAGCCCGAAGGGTTTCTCGAACGCGTCCTCGGTCTCGTAGACGATCCCGCTGCCCGGGTCGACGGCGATCGCCTCGTGCTGGAAGCGGCCCATGGCGGTGAGCGGCACGGGCTCGGTGTGGCGCGGGTCGTACGGGTCGACCTCGAAGATGAAGCCGTGGTCCTTGGTGTAGCCGTTGGTCCCGGCCTTGTCCTCGGTCTCCTCGCAGGTCAGCCAGGTGTGCCAAGGGGTCGGGCCGCCCGCGCAGTTGACGGCCGTGCCGGCGATGGCGACCCGCTCGCCGAGGACGCGGTTGCCCCTGCCGAGCTCCAGGGCCGTACAGCCGCCCTTGCCCTCGGGGTCGTACGTCAGGCCGTCGACCGCCGGTACGCGGATCTTCGCGTCGACCCGGTTCTCGTGGTTGCGCACCAGGTGGGTGCGGCCCTGCCGGCCCGGGAAGGCCGCCATGCCGTCGTGGTTGCCGGGCACCTTGCCGTGGCCGGAGCGGAGTTCGTCGCCCTCGCGGGACAGGACGGTATAGCGGAAGCCCTCGGGGAGGTCGAGGAGTCCTTCGGGGTCGGGGACGAGCGGGCCGTAGCCGCCGCTGCCTCCCCAGTCGTGCGCGGTGGCCGCCGTACCGGCGAAGATCTCCGAGATGCTCCCGGCGAAGGCGATCCCCGCTCCCAGAGCACCGGTACGGGCCAGGACCTGACGTCGTGTCGCAGACATGGGCAACTCCCTGTTGGCGGACAGAGATATGACCCGGCCGTGTGTATCACGCGGTGCGCGTCGCGGGAACCTTCTGCGCCCGCGCCGCGAGCCCCTCGGTCACGCCCCCGACTACGCCTCGACGAGCGGCTTCGCGTCGCGCGCCAGCGCGGTGAGCCGCGAGATCGCCCGGAAGTACTTCTTCCGGTAGCCCCCCTTCAGCATCTCCTCGCCGAAGAGCCGGTCGAACGGCACGCCGGAGGCAACCACCGGCACCTCCCGGTCGTACAGCCGGTCGGCCAGGACCACGAGCCGCAGCGCGGTCGACTGGTCGGGCACGGCCTGCACGTCCGTCAGGCAGACGGCCTCGACGCCGTCGCAGAGCGCGCCGTAGCGGCTCGGGTGCACGCGGGAGAGGTGGCCGAGGAGAGACGGGAAGTCGTCGAGCGAGGCACCAGCGGTGCGGTACGCGACGCGGGTGACCTCCTCATCGGAATACGGCGGCGGGGCCTCGGGCAGCCCGCGGTGGCGGTAGTCCTCGCCGTCGATCCGCAGCGGCCGGAAGCGCGCGGCCAGGCCCTGGATCTCGCGCAGGAAGTCGGCGGCGGCGAAGCGGCCCTCGCCGAGCTTGCCGGGCAGGGTGTTGGAGGTCGCGGCGAGCGCGACGCCCGCGTCGACGAGCTTGCCGAGGAGGGTGGAGACGAGCACGGTGTCGCCGGGGTCGTCGAGCTCGAACTCGTCGATGCAGAGGAGGCGGTGGCCGCTGAGGGTCTGCACGGTCTGCTGGAAGCCGAGGGCGCCGACGAGGTTCGTCAGCTCGACGAAGGTGCCGAAGGCTTTGCGGTCGGGGGTGGCGGGGGTGGCGTGCCAGAGGGAGGCGAGGAGGTGCGTCTTGCCGACGCCGTACCCGCCGTCGAGGTAGACGCCGCGGGGGCCGGACGGGGCGGCGGGCTTCCTGCCGAACCAGCGGCGCTTGCCGCCGCCGGCGGCCGTGGCCCCGCTGATGCCGTCGGCGAAGCCGCTGAGCACGCGGACGGCCTCGGCCTGGCTGGGCTGCGCGGAGTCCGGTACGTACGTCGCGAAGCGGACGGCGTCGAACCGCGGCGGCGGCACCATCTCGGCGACGAGCCGCTCGGCGGGGACGTGGGGCTCGCGCCCGCACAGCGCGAGGGGACTCCCGTCGGGGGAAGCGGCGGCTTTCGAGCCCGGCTCGGATGCATGCACGGATGACGACACAGCCCCTCAGCGTAATCCCTCCGAGGAGGACGCCGCTGTGACCTGGGCCCCGCAGGCCCGAACCCCCGCGGGCGCCACCCGCCTCTGCCGGCCCTGCACTCCGCGCGGAATCCCCGCCAACCTGCAGCGAGCCTCGCCCGAGTCCGCCGCACCACCCAGGTCCGTCGTACCACCCAGGTCCGCCCTCGCAACCGCGTCCGCCTTGGTACCCGGGTCCGCTTTGGTACCCGGGTCCGTCCCGGCGCCCGGGTCCGCTTTGGCGCCCGGGTCCGTCCCGGCGCCCGCCCCGGCCCGGCGCCCGCCGGACCCAGGCCCGGCTCGGCGCCCGCGGCCGGCCCGGCTAGGTGTCCGCGTCCCGGCAGCCCGGTCCGGGGCCCGGGACCTCCCGGGCCCGCGCGGGCTCGCCCCGCCCCCGGGGCCGGGGGCGACCGGCGCCTGGCACCGGGATTCCGCATGGCCCGCCCGGCGAGGGCACCATGTCAGACTGCCCATATGCGACGCCTGTTCCCCCCCGACCGCAGCGCCGCCACCCCCGAGCTGCTCGCCGATCGCGAGTGGCGGGAGTGGAATCTCGACGAGCTCGCCGAGGCCTACGCGTATCCCGAGGAGCCCGGCGCCTCCGGCCGCGCCTGGCTGCGCGGCAACATGGTGTCGTCGCTGGACGGCGCCGCCCACCACGGCGGCCGGTCGCAGCCGCTCTCCTCCGACGCCGACATGCGGATCTTCGGCGTGCTGCGCGGCCTCGCCGACGTGGTCGTGGTCGGCGCCGAGACCGTACGGCACGAGGGGTACCGGCCCGCTCGCGCGCGGAAGGCGTTCGCCGAGCGCCGCAAGGCGCTCGGGCAGGCGCCCGCGCCCGCGATCGCCGTGGTCACCGCCAGCCTCGACCTCGACTTCGCCGGCCCGCTCTTCTCCGAGCCGGTCGTCCCCACCATCGTGCTCACCGGCGCCGCCCACCACACCCACCGCGCCGACGCCGCCCGCGCCGCCGGCGCCGACGTGATCATCGCCGGGGACGGCGAGGGCATCGATCCCGACGGGGCCGTGCAGGCGCTCGCCGACCGCGGCCACACCCGGCTACTCACCGAGGGCGGTCCCCGCCTCCTCGGCCAGTTCGCGGCCAGCGGAGACCTCGACGAGCTGTGCCTGACGCTCGCGCCCCTGGTCACCGTCGGCGCCGCGCCGCGGATCATGGACGGGCATGCGATTGCCGATCCCGGCCGGTTCACCCTGACGTCCGTCCTGGAGGAGGCCGGGTTTCTCTTCACTCGTTACCGTCGGATCTGACATTCGGTGCGGAATGATGGTTTCCGTAGAGCGTGTGGCCCGCGAGGACGGAGGGTCCTGCCGTGTTCACGACCGTACTCATGATCGAGAAGCCGCTGGTTCCCACCGATGTGGAACTCGTCACCAGCCTGCACGGTGACGAGCCGACCTCCTTCGTCGTGCTCATGCAGCCGCACGGGGACCAGGACCGCCTGCTGCGGGCCCTGGACGACGTGGCGCTCGGCGAGCTCGACGAAGCCGTCCGCGAGGGCAGGGAGCCCGAGGGGCAGGCCGCTCTCCAGCCCGCCGAGCGGGCGCTCAACCACTCCCTCGAGGCGCTGCGCGAGGCGGGCAGCGAAGCCATCGGCCAGGTCGTCGAGAAGCAGCCGCTGGAGCTGCTGCGCTCCATCGTGGAGCAGACCAAGGCCGACGAGGTGATCGTCCTGACCCGGCCGCACCTGGTCGAGGAGTTCTTCCACCGCGACTGGACCTCCCGCGCCCGCCACAAGGTCGGCGTCCCCGTGCTCAAGCTGTACGCCCACACCGAATAGGCTGTCCCCTCGCACAGCGAGCACGACGACCGCGACCTACGACCGCGCCTGACGAGCGCGAGCCCCGCCGGCGCACCGCCGCCCACCGCTCGTACGGCCACACCGACCTGGGAGACGCACGCATGGCACCCGGCATCCCCTCCGCCATGGACCGACCGCACTTCATCGGCATCGGCGGCGCCGGAATGTCGGGCATCGCGAAGATCCTCGCCCAGCGCGGTGCCAAGGTCGCGGGCAGCGATGCGAAGGAGTCCGCCACCGCAGAGTCCCTGCGGGCGCTCGGCGCGACCGTGCACATCGGCCACGCCGCCGAGCACCTCGCCGACGACGCGACCAGCGTCGTCGTCTCGTCCGCGATCCGCACCGACAACCCCGAGCTGGCCCGCGCCGCCGAACTCGGGATTCCCGTCGTGCACCGCTCCGACGCGCTCGCCTCGCTGATGCGGGACACGCGCCCGATCGCCGTCGCCGGCACGCACGGCAAGACCACGACCACCTCGATGCTGGCCGTGGCGCTGGCCGAGCTGGGCCTCGACCCCTCGTACGCGATCGGCGGCGACCTCGCAGGACCAGGCACCAACGCCCGCCACGGCACCGGCCAGATCTTCGTCGCCGAGGCCGACGAGAGCGACCGCAGCTTCCAGAAGTACGACCCCGAGGTCGCCATCGTCCTCAACGTCGAGCTCGACCACCACGCCAACTACGCCTCGCTGGACGAGATCTACGAGTCCTTCGAGGCCTTCGTCGCCAAGATCCGCCCCGGCGGCCACCTCGTCGTCGGCGAACACCCCGGCGCCCGGGAGCTCGCCGCGCGCGTCACCGGCCGCGAGGGCCTGAACGTCGTGCGCGTGGGCGAGGACGAGGGCGCCGACGTCCGGATCCTGAAGATCACCCCGAAGGGCATGACCAGCGAGGTCACGGTCGCCTTCGACGGCAGCGGCGAGGAGATCACCTTCACCGTCTCCGTCCCCGGCCGCCACTACGCGCACAACGCGGTGGCCGCGCTGGCCGCCGGCGCCCGCCTCGGAATCGCGCCCGCCGACCTCGCCCGGGCCCTCACCGCGTACACCGGAGTCGGCCGCCGCCTCCAGCTCAAGGGCGAGGCCAGGGGCGTCCAGGTCATCGACTCCTACGCCCACCACCCCACCGAGATGACCGCCGACCTGGAGGCGCTGCGCGGCGCCGCGGCCGCCGCGGACTCCCGCATCCTCGTCGTCTTCCAGCCGCACCTCTTCTCGCGTACGCAGGAGCTCGGCAAGGAGATGGGCGAGGCGCTGACCCTCGCCGACGCCTCCGTGGTCCTCGACATCTACCCGGCCCGCGAGGACCCGCTCCCCGGCGTCACCAGCGCCCTGATCATCGACGCGGCGGCGGCCGCCGGCGCGGACGTACGGGCCGAGCACGACATGGCCGCCGCACCGGACGTGATCGCAGGAATGACGAAGCCCGGTGATCTCGTTCTCACGATGGGCGCGGGCGATGTGACCGACCTCGGTCCCAGGATCCTCGCCCGCCTGGAGAACTGAGGAGAGAGCCGATATGGCCTACGAGGTCCAGAAGCCGGACGAGCAGTGGCGCGCCGAGCTGTCCCCCGAGGAGTACAAGGTGCTCCGCGAGGCCGGCACGGAGCCCGCCTTCACCGGCGAGTACACGGACACCAAGACGACCGGCGTCTACGCCTGCCGGGCGTGCGGCGCCGAGCTCTTCCGCTCCGACACGAAGTTCGCGTCGCACTGCGGCTGGCCGTCCTTCTACGACCCGAAGGACTCCGATGCGGTCGAGCTGATCGAGGACCGCTCGTTCGGCATGGTGCGTACGGAGGTCCGCTGCGCCCGCTGCGGCTCCCACCTGGGCCACGTCTTCGAGGGCGAGGGCTACCCGGTCCCGACGGACCAGCGCTATTGCATCAACAGCATCTCGCTGAGGCTGGTCCCCGACGAGGGCTGACGCCGCTGTTGCCGAGCAGCGCTGTTGCGCGAGCTCGGCCGCGAGGCGGCGATCGGCGCGATCGACGACATCCGGCACTGGATGCGCCGGGGCCGCGTCTCCATGCCCGAGATCGCCGCGTCTCCATGCCCGAGATCACCGAGGACCACTTGGGCGTCGGGCAGTCCGTACGTGCCCGCTACAGCGGCCTCGATCTCGGTCTCGGCTGTGCCTTTGATGGATTCGGGACGACGAACTACGTGGTCACCGGCTCAGAGCGAGGGTGAGGGCCGGCCCGCGTCGCGCGGCGTGCCGGCTTGTACGCGGCGTGAGGCTCCGAATACGACAGAGCCCAGGGTGGCCTCCGAGAGTTCGTATGACTGATCCTTCACACGACGTATGGCCTCGCTCTGGCTCACCGCACGTGCCGAGAGCTGTGAGGCGAGGCCGACCGAGACTTCCGCCGGCCGCCGGACCGCGGAATTGTCCGGATGCGGCGAGCCGGGGCCAGGGCTTGCGCGGCACCCGCCGGTGGAAGACCGACAGACTCCCAGGAGCTCACCCGGGGGTGCGGGGGCGCGTTGTCGGCGGGGCGCTCCCTCAGGCTCCGGTTCACCACCATCCGTCGCCCCGGTGGCGGGCCTGCCTCGCCGCAGCCGGTTAGCAGGGCAAAGCCGGGACCGGAGTCGGACGAGGGGAGGCCTGGACTTCCTCGCCCCCGTAACCACCCGGGAGATTTCCGCTACCGTCTGCGGCTCTCGGCCGCCAGTGCCTGGTCCTGCGAAGGAGAGCGGGAGCCGTGGTCCTCGTCGGCGGTGTCGGAGTCCGGGATCGACATGAGTGTCGGGTGGGGGGCTGATGGATCTAACAGTCGAGGTCACGGCGGCAGGAGTCACAGGCGCAGGGGCTGCCGAAGCTGCTGACGAGCTGCGGTCCTTGCATGGGTGGCTGGCTGCGGAGGAGGAGTTGCGGGGCCGGGTATGGCTGGTCGAGCAGCCGCCACGCCGCGGCACTCTCGGCTCAGTCCCGGAGACGCTGGCGGTCGTGCTGGCCCCTGGCGGGGCTTCGGCGGTGCTGGCGAGCGCGGTCATCTCCTGGATGCGGCACCGCACGGGTGAGGTGGTGTGCAAGGTGACCCGGCCGGATGGGGCCGGTGTGGAGGTCTCGGCCCAGCGGGTCCGCAGCACGGACATGGCTGAAGTGCGGGAGTTGGTCGGGGAGTTGTCCCGACTGGTGGATTCGGATCCACCTGCCTTGGAGCAGGGCGCGCTGGCCGCCGGCCGGGCCGGGAGCAGCAGCCCGGGCAACGCATCCGGGCAGGGGTGCTCATGACGACGCTCACAACGACGTTGAGCACACCGGGAACCCGGGTGCTGCTGATGGGTACCGGCACACACACCGCAGCCTCCGGGCTGCCGCGGGTTCCGGCGGTGGTCGGCACCCTCACCGACCTCGGACAGGCGCTGGTGGAGCGGTGCGGACTGGCGGAGGAGAACCTGCGCATCCTGCGGGACCCTGCGAACCCCACCGAACTGGGGCTCGCTGTCGCAGAGGAAGCCGAGCGGGCTCAAGGCGTGCTGTGGGTCCACTACGTGGGCCACGGGCTGGTGAGCCCCGCCGGTGAGTTATACCTGGCCACGACGGCCACCGACCCGCGTCCCAGCCGGGTGGCGCACACGGCACTGGCCTACACGGCGATCCGCGACTCGCTGTTGCAGACCCCGGCCCGGTCGATCGTCGTCGTGCTCGACTGCTGTTTCTCCGGGCGGGCGGTGGGCGTCCTCGGCGACGCCGACGGGCAGGAGGCCGACCTGGCCAGGGTGCATGGTGGGTACGTCCTGGCCGCCGCAGCCCGGGATGAACTGGCGCTGGCCCCGCCCGGAGCCGCGCACACCGCTTTCACCGGTGAGCTGATCCGCCTGCTAACCGAGGGGGATACGGAAGGCCCAAGGCAGTTGACGCTGCGTCACGCCTGCCGTTACCTGAACCGGGCCCTGCCCGCGCGGGGCTTCCCGCGCCCTCGCCATCACGGCAGTTCGTGGATCGATGATCTGGTGCTCTGCCCGAACCCGGCCTACAAGCCGCCGCCCGCCCTCGGCGGCCCGGCCTCGCCCGGGCCGTCCTCGGCCTCCGACAGCGGAGCATCGCCGGTGTGCCCGTATCCCGGGCTGACGGCTTTCGGCCCCGGCCAGGCCCAGTGGTTCTTCGGACGGGAGCGGTTGACCGCGGAACTGGCCGACGCGCTGGCCGGACGCATGGATACGACCGGCCCGCTGGTGGTGGTCGGCCCCTCCGGCTCCGGCAAGTCCTCGTTGCTCCGCGCCGGCTTGCTCCCCGCCCTGGCCAGGGGAGATGTGCCGGTACCCGGATCCAAGACCTGGCCGCATCTGCTCATCACCCCGACAGAGCATCCGCTGACCGAGCTGACGACCCGGCTGGGGCGGCTGGCGGGCGCCGCGGAAGTGCGCCTGCCCGAGCTACCCGACCGATCCCAGAAATCCGAGCAACCCGAGCAGTGGGCCGACAAGCCGGGCCGCCTGACCGCTGCCGTGAGCGCCATGCTGCGCGAACGCGCCGGGCAGGCAGAGATCACCGGTGTACGGCTGGTCGTGGTCGTGGACCAGTTCGAGGAGGTCTTCACCCAGTGCGCCGACGAGGACGAGCGCCGCGCGTTCGTCCGCGCGTTGTGCGCCATCGCCGGTGGCGACGGTGGCGACGAACCGCCGGCGCTGGTCGTCCTGGGAGTACGGGCGGACTTCTACGGCCACTGCGCCACCTACCCCGAGTTGCGGCCCTCACTGCAGAACACCCCGGTCGTCGTCGGTCCCATGAACGCCTCCGAGGTGCGGGACGCGATCGTCCGCCCTGTCGGGGTCACCGGTTATGCCCTGCAAGCGGGACTGGTCGAGGTTCTGCTACGCGATCTGAACACCAGCGATGAGGCCGAGCAGAGCCACGCTCCCGGGGCGCTGCCCCTGCTCGCCCACGCCCTGCGCGCCACCTGGCAGCACCACGAGGACCACACGCTGACGGTGTCCGGATACCAGAAGGCAGGCGGCATCAAAGGCGCGGTCGCCGCCACCGCCGAGGCGGCCTTCGGCCAGCTCGACCCCGTGGGGCAGCAGGCAGCCCGCCTCCTCATGTTGCGGATGGTCCAGGTCGGCGAGGGCACCGAGGACACCCGCCGTCGAGTCAACCGCACCCGTCTGATTCATGATCTACCCGCCCCCGACACCGCCCTTGCGGCTCTGGAAGCCCTCGTCGGCGCACGGCTCGTCACTCTCGATGCGGACACCGCCGAGATCACCCACGAGGCCCTGCTGCGGGCTTGGCCGCGGCTTCACGAGTGGATCGCCACAGACCGGGCTGGGCTGCGTATCCATCAGCAGCTCACCGGAGCCGCCGATGCCTGGGACCGTGCCCACCGGGAATCCGCCCATCTCTACCAAGGCACTGCCCTTGACCTGGCCCGCGACTGGGCCGCCGACCCCGCACACCACGCCGATCTCACGCCGCTGGAGCGCACGTTCCTGGATGCCAGCAGCCGGGCCGCCCTGCGGCGCACCCGGCGCCGACGCCAGTTGGTCATCACGCTGGCCACCCTGCTCGTACTGGCCCTTACGGCAAGCGGTGTCGCCTTCCAGCAACGCCAGAGCGCACAGGACCAGCGACGGATCGCCGTGGCCCGGAAGCTGGCGGCCGACTCCTTCATGCTGGCCGCGGCCGGTAAACCGGAGGCGTCGATATTGCAGGCCGTCGAAGCCTTCGAGCATGATCCCACCCTCGTCGAGGCCCGGAGCGCGCTCCTCAGCTCCCAAAGCCGATACTTCGCTGCCCGGTTGACCAGTCACGCCGGTGAGGTCAGTGGGGTGGCGTTCAGTCCTGATGGGCGGACTGTGGCTACGGCGAGTCGCGACAGGTCGGTGAAGGTGTGGGATGTGGCTCGCCGCCGTGAGCTTGCGACGCTGAGGGGGCATGTGGGTGGGGTCAGTGGGGTGGCGTTCAGTCCTGATGGGCGGACTGTGGCTACGGCGAGTCGCGACAGGTCGGTGAAGGTGTGGGATGTGGCCGGCCGCCGTGAGCTTGCGACGCTGAGGGGGCATGTGGGCGAGGTCAACGGGGTGGCGTTCAGCCCCGACGGACGTACTCTGGCCACCACCAGCCGCGACAAGACCGTCAAACTGTGGGACACGACCCGCCGCCGCGAGCGTGCCACACTGACCGGCCACACCGGCGAAGTCAACGGAGTGACCTTCAGCCCCGACGGACGCACCCTTGCCACGGCGAGCAACGATGGCACCGCCAGGCTGTGGGACACGGCCAGGAACGGCAAGGCCACCACGGTCACCGGGCACGCCGGCGCCGTCGTGGGCGTGGCGTTCAGCCCAGATGGGCACACCCTCGCGACCACCAGCAGGGACGAGACGGTCAAAGTGTGGGACATGGCCAGCCACCGCAAGATCACCACGCTGACCGGCCACACCGGCAACGTCTACGGTGCGGTGTTCAGCCCCGACGGACGCACCCTCGCCACCGTCGGCTACGACAAGAGCGCCGTGCTGTGGAGCCTCAGCGACGCAATCCTCACCCCCCGGCCCCTGGTCTCCAACGGTGTGCTGACGTATAGCCCTCATGGGCACACGATGGCGACCGCCGGGGATGACGGGACGGTCAGGCTGTGGGACGCCGCTGAACGCCGTGTGATCGCTACCCTGACCGGCCATACCCACGCGGTCCGGGGCATCGCGTTCAGCTCCAACGGGCGTGCGCTGGCCACGGCGAGCAACGACGGCACGGTCAGGCTGTGGGATACGTCCAGCCGCCGCAGGATCACCCGACTCCCCGGCCACGTGGACGCCGTCGGAGGCGTGGCGTTCAGCCCCGACGGACGCACCCTTGCCACCACCAGCGGTGACGGGACGATCAAATTGTGGGACACATCCAGTTACCGGCAGGTCGCCGTGCTGACCGGTCACGAGGGTCACGGCACCGCCACGAACAACGTGGCGTTCCGCCCCGATGGCCGCACTCTGGTCAGCACGAACTCCAACGGCGAAGTCAGGCTTTGGGACGTGCCCAGCCGGCGCCAGGTGGCCACGCTCACCGGTCACGCCGGAAATATCTGGCAGGTGGCGTTCAGCCCTGACGGACAAACCCTCGCCACTGCCGGTTCCGACAGTACGGTCAGGCTGTGGGACGTGGCGAGCCGCCGCCACATCACCACCCTGACCGGGCACACCGGAAGCGCTTACGGGGTGGCGTTCAGTCCCGATGGACAAACCCTGGCCACCACCAGCTACGACGAGGCCGTCAAGTTGTGGGACGTGGCCGACCGGCGACTCGTGGCCGCGCTTACCGGGCACACCGGGAGCGCCTACGGCGTGGCGTTCAGCCCTGAGGGGCGCACTCTCGCCACCACCGGCGCCGACGGTACGGTCCGGCTGTGGGACACCGACCCGGCCCAGGTGACCAAACGCAGCTGCGAGCTCATCCGGCCGATCAGTCGCGCCCAGTGGGCCCAATTGCTCCCGCAGCTACCCTACTCACCCACGTGCCCAGCGTCCGGCCGAAAAGAAACATGAGCAATTGTCAGGCCCACAGATGAGTAGCAGCGCAGCCCATAGCAGAAATGGCTGAGTTGGACGGCAAACTTGGTGTTGTTCTCCGCGGCGCACAGGCGCACGTATTTCTGCTGCTTTTTCAAGTGCGCCTGCTTGACGTCAAGTTGCCGCCTCGAGCACCCTAGTGCGGTCAGTTAAGCCGACTGGATAACGCGGTAACGGGACAACGGTCGGTGTCGTTCCCCTGATCGATCCCTTGCGTCGTACGGAGAAGAGGTGCCTTACGGATGCCGACGCGTTCGGACTGGCGCTTCGGAACGCGATTCCAGTCTTGCCGTTCCCGCCTGCCCAGGTGAACACGTCGGCGTTCGTCCGCCATCCGTCCCAACCATCAGCGAAAGCGAGGAAAAGACCATGAGTGAGTACGAAGTCCAAGGAGTCGGCATCTCGAAGATCGCCGAGGAGTTCGGTACCCCGTTATACGTCTATGACGGGGATGAGATCGAACGCACCTATCACGCTCTGCGTGCCGGTCTCGACAAGCATGTCCAGATGTTTTACTCACTCAAGCCCAACCCCAACGTGAGCATCGTAAGCCTCCTGCGCCGGCTGGGTGCGGGCGCGGAGGTATGCTCCCTCGGCGAGTTCAAGACCGCACTGGCGGCGGGTGTCCATCCCAGCCGCATCCTCTTCACCGGCCCTGGCAAGAGCCGGGAGGAACTGGAACTGCTGGTGGCAGGTGACGTCCGGGCCATCATCTGCGAGTCCTTCACAGAATTGGGCCGGATCGACGCGCTCAGCAGGGCGGCCGGTAAGCGCACACGCGTGCTGATGCGCGTGAACCCCAGCTTCGGAGTCCAAGGCGGGCGGCTGACGATGGCCGGACGGCCTCGTCAGTTCGGTGTCGATGAGGAGCAACTGCTGGATGCGGCCGACCTTGTCCGCCGTCATCCGAACACGGAGATCATCGGTATCCAGGTCTACACCGGAACGCGGATTCTGGATGCGGATGTCGTCGTCGCGAATACCGGCCGCATCTTCGACCTGGCGGACAAGGCGGCCGACGCCCTGGGAATCACCGTCACGATGGTCGACATCGGCGGCGGCATCGGACTCGGGTACTTCCCGGGCGAGACCGACCCCGACGAAGACGTGATGGTCAAGGGCATCAACGAAGCGGTCACGGCATTCCGCAGCCGTCACCCCGACGCCGCGGTTGCGATGGAGCCGGGCCGCTACCTCGTCGCCCGGAGCGGCACGTTCGTGACCCGAGTCCGGGACATCAAGTTTTCGCGGGGCGAACGATTTGTGATCACTGATGGCGGAACCAATGCGGCCATGGCGGCCGTGGGCCTGGGAACCGCCGTGAAGCGGAACTTCCCGACCCAGTTCCTGTCCGACATCGACCGTCCGCTTGCCGGCCCCTGCCACGTAACCGGCCCACTCCTCACGCCGACCGACGTGATCGCCAGGAACGTGACGCTTCCCGAGGTCCAGCCGGGCGAGCTCATCGGTGTGCACATGTACGGCGCGTACGGGCCGACAGCCTCCATCGCCTACATGAATGGTCAGGGGTTCCCGGCAGAGGTCCTGGCCTACAAGGGCCGGCACCATCTGATCCGGAAGCGTGACACTGCCGAGGACCTGCTGTCCCGCCAGATCCGTGTGGATTTTCAAGACGACGCAGAGCCCGGTGCCCTGGGGGCGCGCTCGTCCTGAGCGTGCCGTGACGGCGCACCCTGTTCGATGAAGAAAACCACGTAAGACTTCCTTGAACCAAGTCGCTGAGGAGTAATGAGTGATGCCAAGCAAGCATGGCGCCGATGTGGTTCGTGAGGCCATCAAGAGCGTCCGGCCGACCACTGACGTGGAATTTGATGACAGGACGGGTCTGGTCGATGGCCTGCACCTCGACTCCACTGACCTGCTGACGTTGCTCGGGGAGATTGAGGACCGCGCAGGTATCGCCATCGAGGACTCGCATGAACTCGACGAGTGCATTTTCGCGACGGTCGGCACCCTGGCCGATTTCGTCGCGAAGCGGCTGGAAGGCGCACCTCCGGCCGAGAGCGCGAGCGCGTAAGTACCGGGTGAAACAGCCAGGGAAGGGTGCCGCGTGAGAATCGGAGCGGACCTGTTGACCGTCGACGACCTGGAACCTGTCCTGTCGCGGGAGCGATCTCTGAAAAGGGCCTTCACCGCAGAGGAACTTCGGCTCGTCGACGGCATGGCCGGTTCCCGGCGGGCGGAGTTCCTCACGGGCCGCTACTGCGCGAAAGAAGCCGTCGTGAAATTGCTGGGAACCGGCTTCGTCTGCGGCGCATGGTGGCACGACGTCGAGATTCTCCGCCACCCGTCCGGACAACCCGTGGTCACGTTGCACAGGAGAGCCCGAACCATCGCCAGAAACCTCTCCGTCACAACAATCAACGTCACCATCACGCACAAAAAGGCGCTCGTGTTCGCGGTGGCGGCCGCTGACACGGGCTGGGAAGGGAACCATGGAGAATCTCCTTCACCGTTGGCTCGATGAGCGTGCCGAGAAGACCCCGGATTCTCCTGCGATCACCAGCGCAGGCCGACAACTCACATACGGTCAGCTGCGCGCGGAGAGTGTCCGCCTCGCCTCATGGATGTGGCGCACCGGGGTTCCCCGCGGCGGCATCGTCGTGATCGCCGTTCCGACCTCGGTCGTCGTCCCGGAACTCATGTATGCCGCATCACGCATCGGAGCGGTGTACTGCGTTCTCCATGAGAAGACCACCGGTGCCGCCATGGAGCATGTGCTCGACGACACCAGCCCAGCGCTCGTCGTCGCGGACGATCCCGACATGCAGAAGGTGGCGATCAGGCGAGGCGTCCGCGTCGTTGACAGCGGCGCGATCGCCTCGGCAAGTGACAGCGAACCACCCGCCGGAACCGTGCCGGAATCCCTCTCGCCGGATCGCCCCCTGTGCCTGATCTATACCTCCGGAAGCACCTCTCGGCCCAAAGCCGTGGTCACGACTCACCAGCAGGCGGCCTTTGTCTCCCGAGCCATACACAGTCGGCTGAAATACCGGCGTGATGACGTCGTCTACACACCTCTCCCCCTGTCCTTCGACTACGGCAAATACCAACTGTTCCTCGGCCTGCTCAGCGGAGCCCACATCAGGCTGGGCTCCACGGCCGAAGCCGGGCCGCCGCTGCTGCGCAATCTCGTAAGATCCCAAGCCACGGTATTGCCCGCGCTCCCCGCCATCGCGGAAACACTGGCCTGGCTCCTCGCCCGTCACCAGGGCGAGCCGCCACCCCTGCGGTTGCTGACCAATACCGGAGCGGCAATGCCGCCGAAGACGCTCGCCCAGCTTCGCGCCGCCCTGCCGCACATGAGCGTGCAGCTCATGTACGGGCTCACCGAGTGCAAACGCGTCGCGATCAACCCACCCGACGAGGACCTTCGACGCCCCGGCGCATCAGGGCGACCTCTGCCGGGCACTCATGTGCACGTCGCGGACGAAAACGGCAACCCACTGCCGCCGGGCGAGGTGGGCGAGTTCATCGTTCGGGGGCCGCACGTGATGGACGGCTACTGGAAGTGCCCGGAGCAGACCGCTCAGCGCTTCCTTCGCGACGACGGTCAGCAGCCCGCACTGCGCACCGGTGACTACGGCTGGATGGACCCGGAAGGTTACCTCTACGTCCAAGGCCGCCGCGACGATATCTACAAGGAGCGCGGTTTCCGGGTCAGTACCACAGAGGTCGAGGCCGCCGCACAGGCCATTCGCGGGGTTCGGCTGGCGGCCGTCCTGCCGCCCGGTCACCACCCCGAATCGGCGCGACCATCGTCGGTGCTCGTGGTGACAGGTGACCTCACGGCCGAACAGACGCTGGCAGCGCTGCGTCTGCAGATCGAGCCGTACAAGATCCCTCGCCGCTGCCTTGCCCTTGACTCGCTGCCGCTCAGCGGCAACGGCAAGGTGGACAAGAAGGCCCTGGCGACGTACGTGGAAGGGTATGGGCGGCGTTCATGACTGATCGTTCAGAATAACCTCTGAAGTGAACTCCTAGGCCAGCGCCCCGCGGTAGGTTCGGCAGCCACGCGAGCGATCCGCCAGGGGGCACCAACAATGGACACCGTGTCGCTGGTCTCAGCAGTCGTCTCAGTAGCGGGTGCGATCGTGACCGTGATGCTGGGCGGACTGTTCGAGTGGCGTCGCCAGCACTCCGACCGCGAACAGGCTCGCCGTGACCGTGTGAGCCGCTACCGCGATCCCCTGCTCCAGGCAGCGGCGGGCCTGCAGGCGCGCCTGGGCAACACCGTAGCGATCTTGTCCGGTCGGCCGGTCACCCAGATCGCGCCTGGCACGGCCCGGCAGGACGAGTACAACCGGTACGAAAGCCTCTACCGGTTGGCCCTGTACCAGGGCTGGGTGCACATCCTCTTCCGGGAGGCGGGCTTCCTCGATCTGGGCAGCCGTCGGCGCAATCGTCGGCTCGTGGAGTTGCTCGCCGCGGTGAGAGGCGCGATTGCAGGACACGAGGACCACGGGCGGACCGGAGTGCTGCAGGGGGGCGAACAACAGCTCATCGGGGAGTTGATGGTCGTGCCCGAGGCAGCCGACCAGGCCCGTCGGCGTTGCCTGGGGTACATGGAGTTCCGTGTGAAGCTCGAGAGCGATCCGGAGTACGCGCGGCGGTTCCAACCCGTGCTCGACTACATCGACGGCCTCGCAGACGCCCCCGAGGCGGGGCTCAAGCGGCTGACCGCCGTCCACAACACGCTCATTGACCTGATCGACTTCCTCGACCCCCACCGCGTGTGGGTCATGGGCCGGCGCGACACACTGCCGCTGCCGGTCGCGGAGGAGGACGCCGAGGAGCCGGAGTCGCTCGACGGCCCGAACGGCACCACCGACGTCACCGACGCGCAGACCACTCCGCCGCGCGACGACGAGCTGCGGCCGGAGCCGCTGGACAACCCGCGCCGACAGCGTCACGGGGCGGACGGGAGCGGGTAGGTGCCACACGTGAACTCGGTCGCGAGGCAGCCATCAGCGCGATCGACGACATCCGGCACTGGATGCGCCGCGGCCGCGTCTCCGTGCCTGGGATCACGGAGGATCACTTGGGCGTCGGGCAGTCCGTACGTGCCCGCTACGGCAGCCTCGACCTCGACCTCGCTGATGCTGTGAACGTAGCCCTTGCCGCCGACTACGACACCGACGCGATCCTCACCCTCGACCGCCGCGATTTCCGCGCGGTGCGCCCTCTCGGCCGCCACAAGGCCTTCCGGGTCCTGCCCGACGACCTCCCTCTCTGACGTATTCGGCTACGTCGACGCGCCGCCGGCGGGTTCGGCGTGCTGAGCCGGTGCGACGGCGCCCCAGTCCCACAGCGCCTGCAGCCCGGGGCCCAACTCCCGGCCGTGCGGGGTGAGCCGGTCGTCCCGGGCTCACGAGAGCGGCGGCCACGTCATCCCCTGGGAGATCCCCGACGGCTGGGTCGATGACCTGCGTCGCACCTTCCGCAGCCGACGCTGAACCACGCCATGGGCGCGGCGAGTCCACCCCCGGGTGCGTGGTCGGGCACCCGCGTTCTCGCCAACTCGCCCCGCAATCAAGCAGGTTGGAAAACGGCTCATTGCCTTCCGATTCCTGGGAATGCCCACAAGAGACATCGCCTGATACGGAATGAGGAAGTCCGATCATGGGGTGCGTGGCGGATTTTCGCGGTTGTCCGGCATGATTGGGTCAAATGGCGCTGGCGGCCGATTTTCCGGTACGGCAGAATCGTCACACACGTGGCCGGTCACGTTGAAGGATTGGATCCGGCTGACCATCTGTGCCACTCCAAGAATCAGCCGCCGGATGTGGGGGGCGGGGGAAGTCGGCTCATGAACTTGGTGGACCGTGACGAAGAATTATCGATCATGGAGAGCATGCTCGACGCCTGCGCGGCCGGGCATGGTGGAGTGTTATTGGTAAGCGGTGCGGTGGCCAGCGGAAAGACCGCGCTGCTCCGTGCCTTCGGCGAGCGCGCAATCGCTGCTGGGGCGCTGTTGCTCCAGGCCACAGCGTCGGATGCCGAGCGGGAGCTACCCCTTGGAGTGATGGGGCAGTTGCTGCTCGGCGCGGATCTGCCGGGCGCGGACGCCAGGCGCGCGGCACGGCTGCTGGACCTGGTGGCGGTGACTGCGCCGGTGCGGCGAGCCGAGGGAGCACTGCCCGCCGTGGTGGTGAATGCGATTCCCCAGCTCTGCGGGATTGTCCTGGAAAAGGCAAGGGAAAGTCCGGTGGTGCTCCGCATCGACGACGTACACCATGTCGACACCCATTCCCTGGAATGCGTGCTCTACTTGGCTCGCCGACTGGACGCCAGCCGTATTCTGGTGGTGCTGGGGGAAAACAGCGGCTTCCTGCCCGGAAATACCCGCTTGCGGGTCGAGTTGCTGCGGCTGCCCGGCTGCCGCACTATCCGGCTGCGCCCTCTCCAGCGGCACGGAGTGGCCGAAATGATCTCCGCCCTCGGCCAGGAGGGGTGGGGCACGCGCCCGCTCGTCTCGGACCTCCACCGGCTCGGCGGCGGGAATCCCCTGCTGACGCGGGCGCTGATCGAGGACCACCGCGCCTCGGGCGGGGGCGGCGCGAGCAGCGGAGGCAGCGCCGGCGGCGTGAGCGGGGCTGCCGAGCTGGTGCCGGGCGAGGCCTTCGAACAGGCCGTCACCACGTGCCTGTACCGCAGCGATGTCTCGATACAGCACACCGCATGGGCGTTGGCGGTGCTCGGTCCGCACGTCTCGCACACCGAGCTGGCGGAGGTGCTGGGGACCACCCGCGAGTCGGCCCACCGCAGCCTCAGCGCGCTGAACGAGGCTGGACTCCTCAGCTCCGGTTGGTTCCGCCACGAGGCCGGCCGCTCCGCCGTGCTGAAGAGCATGGAGCCCTCGGACCGCGCTCGCCTCGAGGCCCGCGTCGCCCAGGTGCTGCACGAGCACGGCGCGGCTGCGACCGTGGTCGTGCAGCACATGATCGTGGCGGGGCCCATCGACGCTCCTTGGGCGCTGCCCACACTCCTTGAGGCAGCCGAGCGGGCGCTGGCCGACGATGAGGTCGGCCTGGCCCTCGCCTGCCTGCGCGTCGCCCGCGACACCTGCACCGACGAGCGGCAGTCCCTGTCGATCAGAGCCGCGCTGACCCGGGCCGGATGGCGGGTCAACCCGTCCGCCGCTGCCCAGCACCTGCCCGAGCTCACTGCCGCCGCGATCGAGGGCCGCCTCGGGCCCCGGCATGCCGACGAGCTTGTCGGACACCTGCTCTGGTTCGGCCAGGTGAACCAAGCTCTGGACGTACTCCGCGCCGCAGAGAAAAGCGGTGCCGAGGTCTCCGGGCAGGCAGAGGCCGGAGCGAGGGACGGACTCGACTACGTACGGCTCTGGATGGCCTACAGATATCCCGGACTGCCCGGCCCCGCCCGGGCCCGTCCCGGCGTCCCGAAGCAGGCCCCGACTCCGGCGCGGAGCACCCATGTGCGAGCGGCGACCTTGATGCAGGCGCTGCTGGAGGGGGCGGCCGGCGATGTGGTGGTCCGGGCGGAGCAGATCCTTCAGGGCACCCGGTTGGACGACCGCACCCTGACAGCGCTCATCGTCGCCCTGAACTCCCTCATCGCCGCCGACTGGCTGGACAAGGCGGCCTTCTGGTGCGAGGCCCTGTTCACAGAGGCAACCGGGCGCCGTGCCCCCATGTGGCAGGCTCTGCTCGCGTCGGCCAAGGCGCGCATCGACGTCCGACTGGGGAGGCTGGCAGCCGCGGAGGAGTCGGCCCACTCGGCGATCACCCTTGTCCCTCCCGAGGGATGGGGAGTGGCCGTCGCGGCGCCGGTCGCCACCTCGGTCTACACCAAGACCGCCATGGGCCGGCTCGACGACGCGGCCGCTCAACTGACCATCCCCGTACCCGACATGGCGTTCCACACCCCCGACGGACTGCTCTA
This sequence comes from Streptomyces sp. 8N616, assembly GCF_052246385.1. NCBI lineage: Bacteria > Bacillati > Actinomycetota > Actinomycetes > Kitasatosporales > Streptomycetaceae > Streptomyces > Streptomyces sp. 8N616. Next base: position 174,200 of record NZ_JBQQBY010000005.1, read on the forward strand.
TCTCCGGGCGCGTGGTCACTACTACCTGGCCGCCGGACGTCCCTACGCCGCGCTCGACGACTTCCACACGTGCGGAGACCTCATGACCCGGTGGGAGCTCGACCTGCCCGCACTGGTGCCGTGGCGGACCGATGCCGCCCAGGCCCAGCTGTCGCTGGGTGACCACGGCAGCGCCCGGACCCTGGCGGAGGAGCAGCTGGCCCTGGTCGGCCCCGGGCACGCCTGGACGCGCGGCGTCTCGCTGCGCGTGCTCGCGAGCGCCCTCGCCCCCAAGCACCGGCTGCCGCTCCTCGGCGAGGCCGTCGAGATCCTGCGGGAGCGCGGCCACAGGCTGGAACTGGCCCGTGCTACGGGCGAATTGGCGGGTGCCCATCGCGAGCTCGGTGACAGCGGCCAGGCGCGGGCACTGGCGCGCAGGGCGCAGCAGTTGGCGAGAGAGTGCGGCGTCCCCGCCCCCAGCGTCCCGCCGACGGCGGACACCGGGAGCTCCCTTCCCCCCGATCGGCCCTGGTCGCCCGGCACCCGCCGACAGCCCGTCGAGCTCAGCGACGCGGAGCTGCGCGTGGCGACGCTCGCCGCCTACGGGCACACCAACCGGCAGATCGCCGACAAGCTGTTCATCACCGTCAGCACCGTCGAGCAGCATCTGACCCGTGCGTACCGGAAGCTCGACGTCCAGCGTCGCGCGGACCTTGCGGCGAAACTCAGCCCCGCCGCGGGCCCGGGCAGACGCAAGGGGCACGGGAGCGGCGGCACGGGCGACCGACTCCGGGTGGTGTAGGGCCGTCTTCGGGCGGTGCAGGCGAAGTGAACATGGCACGGGGCGGCCACGCCGAACGGATATGGCGGCTCAGCCGAACGGCTCCATGCCGGGCGACACCACTGGGGTGCCACGGGAGCCCCGATAGGGGTGAGTAGGGGTGTCCGGCCGCAGAGACGCGCTGTTGATGAGGGGTACCAGGCCGGAAAGTGCATTGTTAGGGTGAACGTGTCGGGCTGGAGGGAAAGTTCCTTTTTATGTGGGGTGGGGAACGGCCTCCCGGGGGAGGGGCAGTGGCACCGAGTGCAGGTAGAGATCTGAACTTCGACGATCCGTCTCCTCGCGGGCCGGGCCGTGCTGTCCACGGCCGCCGCGTCACCCGCAGCGGCCGACCAGCCCACGCAGCTGCGGCGCACCATGCCGGAGTTCGCCGGGAACCGGGGATCGATGTCTGAGGGGCCGGGACGATGACGCTTGGGGCGGTCGTCGACGGCGGGAGGTGGCCCCGCGGCGTGGCGTGAGCCGTTCTGCGTGCCGGCGCACGCGCGCACGGGTGAGAGCAGATCACTAGGGGGAGTTGAGTTGGCAATACCCGGGCATGCGCAGATCGACCAACTTATGGTCGTCGAAGTCGAGATCAGCTCGCTGTCGACGGCCGACTCGCCGCGAACCTCCGGAGCCGATCCGGAACACGTGGAGGCCCTGGCGGCGGTGCAAGCCCCGCTGCCGCCCATCACCGTGCACCGCTCGACGATGCGCATCATCGACGGTCTGCACCGACTACGAGCCGCCGAACTCCGGGGGCACAGCAAGATCGCAGTCAGGTTCTTCGACGGAGACGAGGCCGACGCCTTTGTTCTGGCCGTCGAATCCAACATCACCCACGGCCTGCCGCTGACGACGGCGGACAGGAAACGCGCGGCCGGGCGCATCATCGCCTCACACCCGCAGTGGTCGGACCGGATGATCGCTTCGGTCACCGGCATCGCCCCCGGAACGGTCGCGGAGATCCGCGGACGGACACCGGGTGGCCCGGTCGCCGAAGTGAGCAGGATCGGCCAGGACGGCCGGGTCCGCCCGGTCAATGGCGCCGAGGGACGCAGGCGGGCCAGCGAACTCATCGCCGCGAACCCCGGCCTGTCACTGCGTCAGGTCGCCCGGGCGGCCTCCATATCCCCGGAAACGGTGCGCGACGTGCGGAACCGGATGCTGCGCGGAGAGGATCCGCTGCCGCAGCCGCGCAGGAAACAAGCGAACGGCGAGCGCTCCGTCGTCCCGCGCAGCAACTTCGGCCCTGTGGCGGTGCCCGACCGGACCTCGGTCCAGGACCGCGCCGCGGTCGTGGAACGGCTCAAGGCGGACCCGGCGTTGCGATTCAGCGACACCGGGCGCACACTGCTGCGGCTGCTCACCATCCACACGATCAGCATGGAGGAACTGGACAAGCTCATTGAGAAGGTCCCCCCGCACTGCGGTGGCATCGTGTCCCATCTGGCGAGCGAGTGCGCGGGGACATGGGCTGAGTTCGCGCTGAGGGTCCAGCGCAAGGTCGCCGAGACTGCCTAGACGACCGCCCCCGGACGTCCAAGTGACCAATCGCCCGGTTGGACGGCGGGGTCGTGGAGCAGCTCGGCGCCCTCGCAGGGTTGCGTGGAGGCCCGTTCGTCGCAGCGACGGTAGCCGCCCTCACGAGCGCGTCGACGCGCTGCTGCCGGCTGGGTTTGGGCCGCGAGGTCCGGGTGCACCCGGACACTTCGGAAGAGGTCTGCAGACCGGCCTCGGAAGGAGGGCGTCATGAGGGCTCTGACCTGGCACGGAAAGCGCGATGTGCGCGTGGACACGGTGCCCGATCCGCGGATCGAGAAGCCGGCGGACGCGATCGTACGGATCACCTCCAGCGGAATCTGCGGCTCCGACCTGCACCTTTACGAGGTGCTCGGGCCGTTCCTCGAGGAGGGCGACATCCTCGGACACGAGCCCATGGGTGTCGTGCAGGAGGTCGGCTCCGAGGTGACCTCGCTGTCCGCCGGGGACCGCGTCGTGGTCCCGTTCAACATCGCCTGCGGCACGTGCTTCATGTGCGAGGCAGGCCTGCAGTCCCAGTGCGAGACCACTCAGGTCCGCGAGCGCGGCATGGGCGCGTCCCTGTTCGGCTACACCAAGCTCTACGGAGAGGTCCCCGGCGGTCAGGCCGAGTATCTGCGGGTGCCCTTCGCCGACACCCTGCCGATCAAGGTTCCCGACGGGCCGCCGGACGAGCGGTTCGTCTACCTCTCCGATGTGCTGCCCACCGCCTGGCAGGCCGTGGAGTACGCGGCGGTCCCGCCCGGCGGCAGCGTGGCCGTGCTCGGCCTCGGGCCCATCGGCGACATGGCGTGCCGCGTGGCGCTGCACCGCGGCGCTGGGCAGGTCATCGGCGTCGACCTCGTCCCGGAACGGCTGGACCGGGCCAGGGAGCGCGGAGTGGACGTGGTGGACCTGCGCGAGCACGAGTCCGACGTCGGTGACGTCATCCGCGGGATGACCGACGGCCGCGGCCCCGACGCGGTCGTCGACGCGGTCGGCATGGAGGCCCACGGCGCACCGGCGGCCAGGATCGCCCAGCAGCTCGCCGGCATGCTGCCCGGCACCATCGCGGAGAAGCTGATGGGCCGGGCAGGCGTGGACCGCATGGCCGCGCTCCTCACCGCCATCGATGTCGTACGCCGCGGCGGCACCATCTCGCTGAGCGGGGTCTACGGCGGCATGACCGATCCGCTCCCGCTGATGACCATGTTCGACAAGCAGATCCAGTTGCGCATGGGCCAGGCGAACGTCAGGCACTGGGTGGACGACCTCATGCCGCTGCTCACCGACGGCGATCCGCTGGGCGCGGAGGGCTTCGCGACGCACAAGGTGCCTCTGGAGGACGCGCCTTGGGCGTACAAGACCTTCCAGGCCAAGGACGACGGCATGGTGAAGGTCCTCCTCGAGCCGTGAAACGGGACGTGGTCCTCCAACCGCGTTAGAGGCCGCCGTCAGCGGGAACTGCGTACGGCGGCTCCCACGTCGAAGGAGGCAGACGAGCCGGCCATCGCAACCCGACAGGAGGCCGACATGGGACACGAAGGAAATGTCATCGCGGAGCTCACCGCGGATCACCGGGAGGTCGAAGACCTCTTCGGCAAGATCACGGCGCTGCCGCCGGGAACGAAGCAGCGCAAGGTCTATGCGGATCAGGTGACGATCGAGCTTGTACGACACTCTGTCGCCGAGGAGGCCTACCTCTACCCCGCCGTGCGGGAGCACGTTCGGCTCGGCGACTCCGTCGCCGACAAGGAGCTGGAGGACCATGCCGCCGCCGAACAGATCATGAAGGACCTCGAAAGCCGGGAGGCGGACGATCCTGAGTTCGATCGGCTGGTCGGTCGGCTCATGCAGGAGATCCGTGCGCACGTCGACGACGAAGAGAACCGTCTCTTCCCTCAGCTGCGTGATGCCTGCTCCGCCGAAGTCCTGGACGATCTGGGGGAGAAGGTGCGAAGGGCGAAGAAGGCCGCCCCGACACGGCCCCACCCGTCCGCTCCCGACACCCCTCCGGCGAACAAATTGCTCGCCCCGGGCACAGGGCTCGTCGACCGGCTGCGCGATGCGTTCTCCGGCCGTGGAAAGCAGCCCTGAGACAAGCCCGAAGCGGATGAGCTGGGCACGCCCCTTGTCACTCGGTGGATATGGGCCGGGACCGAAGCCGTACCAGGAGCTCCCGCTTGTGCAGTTCGACCACTGGACGCAGGAAATCCGGATGCCGCAGCAGGGGTGCTGCCCTGCGATCATTCTCGCCGGGGGACGTGAGGCGGCGGAAATCGACAGGCGTGGCGGCGTGTTCGGAGCCGGACAGCGCCGACACCGCCGCCGCCGCGAGTGCGGGAACCACCAGCAGAGCTGCCGCCCAGCTCACCACGACCTCGTCCACCCACGTACGCCACGCGTACTCCTCGTCCTCGAGATCCGAGGTGTCGGCTCCGACGACCCAGTCCAGCCGTGCGGAACCGCCCGGCCCCACCAGGGAGAGCAGACCGGCATCCACCGAAGTCGGGTAGCGCAGCCAGGCGGCCACCGTGGCCGCCTGACGTGCTTGTGCTTCGGCGAGAACCGCGTTCATCGTTCCGCCGGCGGCTGGGTAGGCACGGATCAGCCACCGAGTACTGGCGGCTATCACGGACGGGAAGTCGACTGGCACGGCGGCGATCTCCTCTTGGCCGGTGGGCGCTGTACGGCTGTGCAACCCGTGCGCCGGCACGGCACTGGTACGAGCCGAACGCCCCGCCACGGTACCTAGCGAGCCGGTCCGTACAAATGACGCACATCACCACTTCGGCCCCTGCGCCGCCGCAATCCGGTCTTCTCACGCGACCGCTTGCTCGGAGCGCCGAAAGAGCGTCGAGGCAGCGTCCGCGTGCAGAGACTCCAGGATGTCCATCTGCTGCCCGGCCCGGTCCCGTAGTTCGCGGATCCGGTCGGCGTCCAGGCGCGGATCGTCAGCTGCTGCGGCGAGCAGGGCGCTCCAGAGCAGAGCCTTGCCCTCGACTCCGATCCGAAGGGTCTCCAACTCGAGGAGCACGCTCAGTCCGGACTGTCGTATCAGGCGGCCGTTGAGTTTGAGCCGCCCGACCTTCTCGCCCGCCCAGGCGCCGTAGAACTTGTACCGGCGGACGGGAACGTCGAGGTCCTCCATGAGGCGGATCAGCGACCACCGGTCCGACGCGATCTCCGTGGCGAGTCTCTTCACATCGTCACTGCGCCCGGAGCGGCGGTGTGCCCGAGCCATGCGCCGCGAGAGCTCGACGCCGGCCGTAGCACCCGCCAAGTGATCATTGAGGTAGATCCCCAGCATCTGGCCGGCGGCGTCGGCGCTGCTCGGCCGTGGAGTTGCCGAACCCATCATCATCCTTCCGAGCGCAGGAACCGGAGCGGCCCGTGCCGGAGTTCCGGAGCGGCCGGTGCCGGCGTTCCGGACTGATCCTCTCGGGTACCCGGGATGCTGGCTGCGAATACGCACAAGCGGGCAAATCGGACCCGAGCGGATTCGGTGTCCCCTTCCCTCGACTTCCCTCGACCGCAGCACGGTGAAGGCCCTGCCCGCCCGGCTCAGCGGCGGGCCGTCGCGGTGAGCAGTTCGCAGCCGTCCTCGGTGACGAGCACGGTGTCGCACACCACATGGCTTCCGACCTTCTGCCTGATCACCCAGGACTGGATGTAGAACGTCATGCCCGGGCGAAGCACCATCACGTTGCCCGGGCGCAGCCCGATCACGGTACTTCCGCCCACCCAGGCGGGAGGAAAACCGATGCCGATGAGATAGCCGCAGTGGTGGCGATCGTTGGGCACCCCGAGTTCGGCATCGACGCTGCTGCGCCAGGCGCGGTAGACGTCCTCGGCGGTGCGGCCGGGCCGGATCGCGGCGCGCATCGCGCCATGTCCTGCGAGGGCGACGTCGGCAGCCGCGTGGCCCCGGAGGTCCCGGAGCTGTCCTCCGACGGGAACGGTGCGGGTGAGCGGCGCGTGGTAGCGCGCGACGGCGGCAGACATCTCGATGAACACGGTGTCCCCAGCGTGCAGCCGACGCGTGGACCACGCGAAGTGTTCATGGTCCACGCGGTCGATGTGCCGTACGAGCGGCGCGAACCCCGGATAGTCGCTGCCCCCGCCGGTGATCGTGTGCTGGATGGCCGCGGCCACCTCCGCCTCGGACACTCCGTCTCCGAGGGCGTCGAGCGCAGACCGCATGCCGCGGTCCGACAGGCTCGCCGCTGCTCTGATGCAGGCGATCTCCCGGTCCGAGTGCACCGCGCGCAGGCCGATGAGCAGGTCGGTGGCGTCCGCCCACGCTGCTGAGGCCAGGATGCGGCGGGTCCGGTTCCAGACGGCGATGGGGAAGGTCATCGAGTTCGGCTGGTGGCCGATTGATTCCGGGGCGGCGCCGACGTGCCTGATCGTGTCGGCGAGAACCGCCGCAGGGTCGGCGTCATCGTCATAGCCCGCGAAGGCGCAGTCGGGAACCTGAGCCGCCGCGGTGGGCGCCTCCATGGTGCGGGCCACAAGAATCGGTCCGCCGGCGACACCTGCCACGAGAGCGGTGAAGGCGAAGTGACCTTGGTTGTTGTAGCCGGTCAGGTAGTAGATGTCCTCCGGGGCGGTGACGACAAGCACCGGCAGCCCGCGTTCCGCCATGCCGGCGGTGAGGTTCCGCCGGCGCTGCTGGAACTCTTCGGGCGGGAAGGCGGGGCAGGTGGCCGATACGTCCTCGGGCATGGGATGCACACCTCCGGGGCCGCACGAACCACCCACGTCAGGGCCCCGGAGCCGCACGAACCACCCACGTCAGGGGCTCCGGAGCCGTACGAAGCACCCGTCAGGCCCGCCTGCCGACTCCCGTGGCGAGTTCGCCGAAGCGCCCGCCCCGGGTGCGCGGCGTCAGGGGGGCCGTCGGCGCGCCCGCTCCCTCGCGGAGGCCGGACAGGAACTCCCGCAGGGCCTCCTCCGCCGTGTACCGGGGCTGCCAGCCCAGTTCCTCGCGGGCCCGCGAGGCGTCCATGATCGGCAGTCGGAGCACGGCGTCGAAGAGGTTCGGCGAGGCGGGGACGAGGTGGAGCCGCCAGGCGGCGGCGAGGCCGGCGCGTACCGGCGCGGCCGGCACGCGTACGACCTTGGCGCTGAGCAGCTCGGCCAGCAGCCGGGCGTCGACCTCGGGCTCGGCGGCCAGGTTGAAGGCGCCGCGGACCTGCTGGGTGGCCGCGAGCCGGTAGGCCTCGGCCGCGTCGGCGGCGTGCAGTGCCTGGAACCGCAGCCCGGGGAGGTCCGGTACGACGGGCAGCAGCGAGGGGCGCACCAGGCTTCCGGGGACCAGTGGCCCCGCGAACAGCCTGCGCTGCTCGCTGGCCGACTCCCGCTTGAAGATGAAAGCGGGCCGTAGCCGTACCACCCGCATCGAGGGGTGTGTGCTCTCGAAGGCGTCCAGGGTCCGCTCGAGGTAGGCCTTCTCGCGGGTGTAGGCAGCCTCGGGCCAGCCGTGCGTGGGCCAGGATTCGCCGACCGGCCGGTCCTTCGGGCCCGGTGAGTAGGCACCCACCGACGACGCGTACACGAGGGCGGGCACCTCCGCCTGGGCCGCCGCCTCGAAGACCCTGACGCTGCCGAGGACGTTGGTCCGCCAGGTGGTGACGGGATCGTGCGTGGGCTGGAACAGCCAGGCGAGATGGATCACCGCGTCCGCGCCCCTGAAATGCCCGGCGAGATCGGCTCCTGCCGCCTCGTCCCCGACGTCGGTGCTCGCCCAGGTCGTCTTGGGCGGAGTCCAGTCGGGGACCCTGCGGGCGAGCCCCAGCACGGACGTGATCCGAGGGTCGTCGCCGAGCGCCTGGAGCACGCTCGTACCGACGTTGCCGGTGGCTCCGACGACCACGACCCGCAGGCCCTGACCGCCTGATTCGCCCCTGGTCATGTCAGCCTCCTCCTAGGGCGGTTCCTCGTGTCCGAGCACACACCTCGGGTGCCAACGCGCGACGGGTGCCCGACCGCCTCCCCTCGAAACGCGCCCCACGCGCCGGGTGCGGATCACCTTGGGTCGCCTCGCCACCCAGCGGATGCACCGCTCGTGTGATTCGGTAACGCTGGAAAGTGCCGGTCGGAGGCCGGCGGGCCGCCCGTCCCGATCGAGGAGGCGCGTCATGTCACAGGAACAGATCCCCGGTATCGACCCGACCGTCGAGCCCAGCGGAGAGGGATGCGTCGAGTGCCTGGCGGGCGACGGGCCGGGCTGGTGGCTGCATCTGCGGCGCTGCGCCGCCTGCGGCCACATCGGCTGCTGCGACTCCTCCCCCTCCCAGCACGGCACCCAGCACGCACGCCAGGCGGGACACCCCTTCCTGACCAGCTTCGAACCCGGTGAGGACTGGTACTGGAACATCGACACCCACGAGTACTACGACGGGCCGCAGCTGGCCGGGCCGACCGCGCATCCGTCCTCCCAGCCGACACCGGGCCCCAGCGGTCGCGTACCCGCCGACTGGCAGCTTCAGCTGCACTGAAGCACGGGCCCCGAAGCCCGCGCGCGCCCCGGGGCCCGTCCCGCATCCTCCGCACTACGCGGGGGAGGCCGGCCCTTCGGGTCGTACCCCCGCAGCCTTGCTGTGCTCCGTGGCGAGGGTGACCGCGACCAGGGTGGCGGCGGTCAGTTCGAGCGGTGCGGGTGTCAGCGGAGTGAGCAGTACGAGGGCGGTGCCGAGGAGGTACGCCCCGTCGCTGATCCGGCCGGGCCGGTGGGGTTTGATGTGGACGCACCAGACGCTGAACAGGAAGATCGCCGTGGGAATCGCCACCGTCGCTCCGGCCGAGGCCGTGCTGAGCACGGCTTCGGATGCCTTGCCGGCCCTGTGGTCGATCATCACCGAGATCCCGGTGCCCACCGCCGCGATGGCGCCGAAGATCGCGTAGTGGCCGTAGCCCCAGGGAAAGGCGCGGCTGCGGTCGCGCAGGAAGGGTCCGGCGGGCCGGGAGTTGTACAGCCACCACATCGAGCAGACGATCGCGAATCCGCTGATCGCCACCCCGACCAGAGTGCTGGTCGACGCGTGCTCCGCCACAGCCGACTTGATGGCCAGCGTCGCGGCGAGCACCGATTCGCCGAGGACGATCATGGTGAAGAGCACATAGCGCTCCGCGATGTGCTCCGGATGCCAGGGCGTGGCCTGGTGGTGCTCGGCCCACCAGGGAATGGCCATCTCCACCATCCACAGGAGCGCGAAGGTGGGGACGGCCCAGGCCTGCGGCAGCGCGAGCCGCGCCACCCAGCAGACCTGAACGGCCGTGATCCCGATGGCGAAGCGCAGCGCTGCAGGCCGCATGCCGGGGTTCGCCGCCGCCGCCCGCAGCCACTGGCTGACCAGGGCCAGCCGCATGATGACGTACCCCGTCACCACGATGGCGAAATGGCCCTCGTACGCCTCCGGCACTCCCGCGGCCAGCCACAGCGCGCCGAACATCTGCGCAAAGGTGGCGATGCGGTAGAGGGCGTCGTCGCAGTCGAAGGCGGAGGCGAACCACGTCCAGTTGACCCACGCCCACCAGATGGCGAAGAACACCGCCACGTATCCGAGCGTTCCCGTGCCCGGGTGCCCTTCGACGATCGCGTGGTGCAGACCGTCCGCCCCCTGGGCCAGGGCGACGACGAAGACCAGATCGAAGAAGAGCTCCAGCACCGTGGCCGTCCGGTAACCCTCGTCGGGGTCGCGTGCGGGCATGGCGGTGAATCGCTGCGCGAACCGGGCGAAGAGGCCGATCATGATCCGAGGTTAGGGACGGAGACTCGTCCAGCCGCGCGGGAGACGGACGAGCGCGTGCGTGTCGCGGTTCCTCCCGACCTCACCTCCGACGGCGGTCTTGGGGCCGGTGAAACTCGCGCTCGGGATCAGCACGAAGGCTCACCCCAAGACCGCCGTCGGGCGCGGTCCGGACCGTGTGGCTACAACGCCTGGCTGCCCTTGCACGAGCCTGCTTGGGGCATGCGCTCGGCGCGGACGCGTAGCAGGAGTGCGATCCAACTGCGGTAGGGCTTCCATCGGTCGGCGATCTCGGCCAGCCGGCGCACGTCGTCGGAGCCGGTCTCGCCGAGGTCGTATGCGTCGGCCATGGACGCGCGCAGGCGTCGTTCGTGTCGGGGGAAGACGTCGGGGTGTCCGGCGCCGCGGATGAGGATGAGTTCCGCGGAGAAGGGCCCGATGCCGGGCAGGGTGCGCAGCGTCGCGAGGGCGTCGTCCGCCGGCATCGCGCGCAGGCGTGCGGCGTCGAGCTCGCCGGCGGTGGCTGCTTCGGCCAGTGCATGCAGCCGCTCGACCTTCACGTCGGTCAGGCCGGGGACGCGGGTGGTCGTGCGCAGGGCTGGAGGGGCAGGGAAGGCGTGCAGGGTCTGGCCCGCAATCTGGACGCACTGTCCGTGCTGCTCGGCGAGGCGAGCCTTGACGGCGGCGGCCTGAGTCATGCGGATGCGGTGACCGATGACCGCCCACGCGGCGGCTTCGTAAGGCGAGTAGAAGCACACCGGCCGAAGCCCCGGATAATCCGCGATGAGACTGGACACCACGGGATCGGCGGCGGCGAGTTCGGGGAAGCCGCTGCCGTCGACATCGAGCGAGAGGATGCGGGCGAGCTGGGCCCGGACGGCCTTGCCGGGCCCGGACCCGGCGGATGCGGGGTCCGCCGGGGGGTGGTCCGCGTCGCCGGGGTGGACGGTGAACTCGGCCCGTACCCTGCCCGCGGTGCCGTCTGCCGTCTCCTCCTGTCGCACCGCGGCGGCGACCGTCGAGTGGCCGTCGTCGGAGGGGAAGGCCAGGCGGAGCATCCCGTCCGCCGCCTGGTGATAGCTCGCGGGGGTGAAGCCTTCCAGGAACCGCACACTCGCCGCGAGCGAGAAGGGGCCGCGTGGGGCGATGGCGACGGCGGTCATGGTCAGCCTCCGTGCGCCGTGATGGCGTAGCCCTCGGGGCCGGTGAAGGTGAACATGCGGCCGAAGGGACTGTCCTGCGGCGGGCTGATGATGGGCACCCCGGCGGCAGCGAGCTGGTCGTGCAGCTCCTGGGCGTCAGTGGTGCGGAACCACAGGGCTGCTCCAAGACCAGGCCGGGCGACCTCGTCGAGATCCACTCCCGGGAGCGGCTCGCGGACGGCGAACGGGATCGGCTCGGTGGTGAACACCACTGCACCGGGAGGCGAGGCAGGCGCCCTCCGCAGCCCAAGGTGCTTTTCGCAGAAGGCGGCCGCTGCCTCGACATCGCGCACCTGCAGAGCGATGAAGTCAGGGCCGTCGACGGTGACAGTCATGGGTCCTCCTCGATTCCTTGATGTCAGGACTTTGACATCAAGGACTGTACTCACAGCACCCGCCTATGTCAAAATCCTGACATGGAAGACCGGAAGCCCGTGGAACCGCCCCATCCCGCTCAGGACGTCACCGAGCATGTGGGATACCGCCTCAAACGCTCCGCTGCGGCGCTGCGCGGCGCTATGGACAAAGCGCTGCGCGAGCACGGCCTGACGGTTCCGCAGTACGCATGCCTCGAACTTCTCGACCAGCAACCCGGCCTGTCCAACGCCGAACTCGCCCGCGGCGCATTCGTCACACGGCAGTCCATGAACGTCGTCCTCCGCGGCCTCCAGGACGCGGGGTTGATCTCCCGGCCGCTCACCACCGACCACGGCCGCGCCCTTCCCGCCCACCTCACCGCAGAAGGCCGCAGCCGTCTCGACGCGGCCCGGTCGGCCGTCTATGCCATCGAACGGCAGATGGTCGAGGCGATCCCGCAGCGGCGCCTGGCAGCCCTCCTCGCCGACCTCGACCGCATGGCGGCGGCCCTCGGCGGATGACCCGCCGACCCGCCGCGGCCGCGCTGCGCCGCGCCGGGTGGCGACAGCCTGGCCGACATGTCGTGAACGGCATGACCGGCCGCGTCGGGCCTGACACACTGAGTGCTCTGAAATAAGCGGACAGTGAGCAGGAGTTGGGTCAGATGAACCGACACCCGCGGCCGTACACCAAGGAAGAAGTGCTGCACGGCGTGGCGCTCATCCAGGCGCACCTCGCGGACGACGCGGCCGCCTTGGACGTCCTGCACGGTGACGACGGGGACGGGGAGAAGGCGAGGGAGACCGCCCGGTCGATGTTCGCGCTCGCTCATCTCATCGTCTACGGGCTGGTCATCCCGGAGATGTGGGTCATCAAGGAGGGCCTCGACTTCAAGAGCACGACGGACGTTCCTGAACTCAACCTGGCCATCCTCATGGTCGAGCGCATCAAGGAACGCGTCGAACTCGCCCACACCTCACCCGTGGTGGGCGCCTTGTCGGCAGGCGACGTGATGGGCCTGATCGTGCAGTGCGTCGGGACGAAAATGGAAGACGTGCCCGCCTTCCTCGACACCGTGCGGGAGCGGACGCTGCGGTCCATGGCGTCCTGAGCGGGGTCGGTTACATCCTGGACGTGGCGACGTACGTGATGAAGGCTGACCAGGCGTCGGGGGAGAAGGCGAGTTGGGGGCCCTGCTGGTCCTTGGAGTCCCGGACGTGGATGGTGTCGGGGCAGGTGGCGACCTCGACGCAGCAGTCTCCGTCGCCGCTGCTGTGGCTGGACTTGTGCCAGGAGAGGGCAACTTCGACGCACTCGTCGCCGTCGCCCCCGCTGTAGCTGCTCTTGAACCAGGCCAGCTCGCTGGTGCTCATAGCGCTCCTCGCATCTGCTTCAGCAGGCTCACGGAGTCATCGGGGGTGAGAGCCTGTGAACGCAGTTTCGCATACCGCATATGGAGCACGCTGACCTCTTTCCGGTCAGAGATCAATTGGCCGCTGCGTTGGCCTTCCGAATAGCCGAACCACTCGTGATCCGGCGTCTCGAGCAGCCTGATGGGCCCCTCGAGCCCGGCGTGGTCTTCTCGTACCAGCGGCATGATCTGGATCTCAACGTTCCGGAGTTCCGCACATTCCAGTAAGTGGTCGATGAGCTCGCGGGTGACGTTCACACCTCCAGTCCGCCGCAGGATCAGCGCCTCTTCGACGATGAAGCTGAACGCCGTGTTCGGCCTGTCGTGTAGCAGGCGCTGTCGGTCCAGGCGTGCGGTGAGCTGGGAGTCGATCTGTGCGTCGGTCAGCAGCGGCACCCGGCTGTGGAACACGGCCCGTGCGTACGCATTGCTCTGCAACAGACCCGGTACCGCCCGGCATTCGTACATGCACAGGCTGATCGCCTCTTCCTCAAGCCCCGCCCACTGGCGGAACCACGACGCCAGCCCCGGCCTCCGGGCCAAGTGCCGCGCCGCCGCCCGTAACGTCCCGAACGCATCGAGCGCCTCCTCCGCCCGGTCGATGAACTCCCGTTGCGGAAAGCGGCGGCCCTGTTCGATCGAGGCGACCGTTTCCGGGGAGTACCGCACCAGGGGGGCCAGTTCCTCCTGGGTGAGGCCCGCTCGCTCGCGGAAGACCTTCGCCACCGCCCCGAACGCCTTGAGGCTGTCCGACGATTCCGGCTCGTTGTTGCTCGACATGTCCCATTCCCTCCGAGAGCCCAACTCGCCAACTCACCTATGGTCACGGTGCGTTACGCGTACTGTCCACCCTGAGTGCCCGTACGCTGACCCTCCGTACGAGTCGCTGACCTGGCCGTCCCGCCCGCGCCGCGGCCACGGTTACGGCATGTCAGTCCACGCCCGCCCCCAAGGCCCCGTCACCGTACGTGTGTTCAGGTACCGCTTCAGCGCTACGCGTCTCGGCGCCCGCCTCGCCCGGCATCTCGTGCTGCTCCGCCTCGACGACTGGGGAATTCCCTACGGCAGCGCGCTCTCCGACTCCGCCGCCCTGATCGTGGCCGAGCTCGCCGCGAATGCGGTCACCCATGGCCGGGTTCCGGGGCGGGACTTCGAAGTGCGCCTCGATCTGCTCCCCGCGGCGCTGCGGATCGAGGTGAGCGACACCCGTACGGAGCGGCGGCCGCCGGTTCCCGGAGACGTGGTGCTGCCGCCGTGCGACTCGGAGACCGGGCGGGGGCTCGTACTCGTCGACGCCATCGCCTCCCGATGGGAGGTCATCGACCGCGTTCCCGTCGGCAAGACCGTGCGGGCGGAGCTCGACCGCGCCTGAGCGGCGTCAGCTGTCCAGGAAGTCCAGCAATGCCTCGTTGAACTGCTCGGGGTGGGTGGTGTTGACGCCGTGCGGGCCGCCCTCGATGAGGACGAGGCGGCTGTTCGCGACCGCCTCGTGCGTCCGTTTGCCGCTCGCCTCGAACGGGACGAGCGCGTCCGAGCCGCCGTGGATCACGAGCGTGGGCAGGTCGAACTTGCCGAGGTCGGCGCGGAAGTCGGTGCGGGCCAGGGCGCCGATGCAGTCCAGGGTGCCCTTCGGCGAGGCGGCCGCGGCGATGTCGCGGTAGTACGCGCGCTGGACCTCGCTGATCAGGTCGTGCTGGTCGCCCGCGGCGAAGAAGGTGGTGGTGAAAAGGTCCACGAGCGCGATCCGGTCGCGGCGCACCCCATCCTCGAACGCGGCGATGGTGGCGTCGTCCATCGCGCCTTCGGGGTTCTCGGCGGACTTGTGGAGATACGGCGTCACGGCTGCGGCGAAGACGGCCTTGGCGACCCGACGGGTGCCGTACGAGGAGATGTAGCGGGCCACCTCGCCGCCGCCCATGGAGAAGCCGACCAGGGTGGCCCTGCGCAGGTCGAGGTACTCGATCAGGGCGTGGAGGTCGGCGGCGAAGGTGGGGTAGTCGTAGCCGCCCCAGGGCTGGGAGGACTTGCCGAAGCCGCGGCGGTCGTAGGTGATCACCCGGTGTCCGGCGTCGACGAGGGGGCCGGTCTGGTACTCCCAGGTGCGTCCGCTCAGCGGCCAGCCGTGGATGAGGACCACGGGCGGGCCCTGCCCGTGGTCCTCGTAGTAGAGCTCGATCGGGGTGTCGTTCTCGGTGCCGACCATCAGCAACGCCATATTCGCACCGTAAGCCGGGGCAGCGGCTCGCGCCTGCCGGGAGCCGGGAGCCCGGGAGGGCGACGCGATCCGGATCAGCCGCCGTACATCAGCGATCACCCCTTCGCCCAGGAGGCCGGGCTCCGCCCCGGACCCCGGGGGCGGGGGCACGCGCCGCGACCGCGGGCGGGGGGTTCGCGCGGGTGGGGGAGAAGGCCCTCGGCAGGCTAATTCGCTGGCGCGGGAGGCCTGCGGCGGCGAACATGGCGCAATGCTGAGCACCCTGCTCGCCTTCCTCGGCGCCTGCCTGCTGATCGCCGCCTCGCCCGGGCCGAGCACCGTATTGATCATCCGGCATTCGCTGCAGAGCAAGCGCGCCGGGTTCTTCACGGTGCTCGGCAATGAGACCGGGGTCTTCATCTGGGGCGTGGTCGCCGCCCTCGGGCTCACCGCGCTGCTCGCCGCGTCCCAGGTCGCGTACGACGTGATGCGCATCGTCGGCGCGGTGGTGCTGGTCTGGTTCGGGGTGCAGGGGATCCGGTCCGCGCGGCGGCACGGCCAGGACGCGGCAGCCCGCGCGCCCGAGCGGCAGGTGCGGACCTCGTCCTGGCGCTCGTACCGGGCCGGGCTGCTGATGAACCTGGCCAACCCGAAGGCCGCGTTCTTCGCGATGTCCTTCCTCCCGCAGTTCGTGCCCGCGGGCGCCCCCGAACTGCCCGCGATGGTCGGACTCGCGGCGCTCTGGGCGGTCTTCGAGGTCGGTTACTACGGCGGGTACGTATGGTTCGTCGGCCGGATGAAGAGGCTCTTCGACCGGGCGGTGGTGCGGCGCCGGATGGAGCGGATCTCGGGCGGTGTGCTGGTGGCCCTCGGCGTACGGATGGCGCTCGACGGCTGAGCCGCCGCCGAGCGGCCCCGTACCACGCGGCCAGGCATGGCGCTCGCGCGGCTATAACGGACTCAGGCCCTACCGCTTCAGTGCGGCCAGGCCCTTCTGCAGGTCCTCGAGGTTCATCACCGGCTGGAAGTCCACCTCCGCGTCGAACTCCGTGAAGAACGGCTCGGCGATCGAGGGAATCTGCGACGGGTCCTCCAAGTCGAAGACCATGACGCAGGACCGGTGGCCCTCCTCGGGCAGGAAGTAGGCCGCCTCCGGGTGCAGACGGTCGATGGTCGACTGGATGACCTGCGGCAGGGTGCCGCTCTTGACTGCTTCGTTCGAGGCGGGGGTGTCCAGGCGGGCCTTGAACATCATGCGCATCGCACTCACTCCTTCCGGGAATCCTTCCTCTTCCAGGCTCTGCCTGCGGTTTCGCAGCCGCAACATCTCCTGACTGCGGCCCGCCGGCCTGCGAGACTGACCCCATGGACGCCGCGCCCGCCCCCTTCACGACCGAGGACTACGCAGCCCGGATGGCCCGCGCCGTCCGGGCCGCCGACGAGGCCGGGCTTGCGGGCCTGCTCGTCGCACCCGGCCCCGACCTCGTCCACCTCACCGGCTACCAGCCGATCGCGGCCACCGAGCGGCTCACCCTGCTCGTCCTCGCCGCGGACCGGGACCCGGTGCTCGTCGTGCCCACACTGGAGCGCGGTGACGCGGAGCAGGCGGCTGGGGCGGCCGCGCTCACCCTCCGTGACTGGACCGACGGCAAGGACCCGTACGGCGTCGCAGCCCCGCTGCTGGACCCGGCGGGCCGCTACGGCGTCAGCGACAACACCTGGGCCCTGCATCTGCTCGGCCTCCAGGACGCCCTGCCTGGCACCTCGTACGCCGCGCTCACCGACTGCCTGCCCATGCTGCGCGCGGTCAAGGACGCCGCCGAGCTCGAGCGGCTCGCTGCGGCCGGGGCCGCGGCCGACGCCGCGTACGAGGAGATCCTCCGGGTCCGCTTCACCGGCCGGCGGGAGTCCGACATCGCCACCGAGCTGGCCCATCTGCTGACCCAACTCGGCCACTCGCAGGTCGACTTCACGGTCGTCGGCTCGGGGCCGAACGGCGCCGATCCGCACCACGAGGCGGGCGACCGGGTCATGAGGCAGGGCGACATGGTCGTCCTCGACTTCGGCGGCCTCAAGCACGGCTACGGCTCCGACACGTCGCGGACCGTCCACGTCGGCGAGCCCAGCGCTGAGGAGCAGGCCGTGCACGACGTCGTGCGGCGGGCGCAGCAGGCCGCCGTCGAGGCGGTACGGCCCGGCATCGCCTGCCAGGAGGTGGACCGGGTGGCGCGGGCCGTGATCACGGAGGCGGGGTACGGGGAGCGGTTCATCCACCGCACCGGGCACGGCATCGGGGTGACCACGCACGAGCCGCCGTACATGGTCGAGGGGGAGGAGCGGCCGCTCGTGCCCGGCATGTGCTTCTCCGTTGAGCCGGGGATCTATCTCCCGGGGCGGTTCGGCGTACGGATCGAGGACATCGTGACCGTCACGGAGGGCGGCGGGCGGCGGCTCAACAACACCTCGCGGGAGCTGGCCGTTGTCGAGTGACCGGTTTGTGGGCATTCGTTCCGCGGGGCTGGGGGCACCTCCCAGCCCCGCGGAACGAATGCCCACATCTAGGTGACCGTGACCACCGCCGCTGACTCCGGGGGGAGGCGGAGGAGGCCGTCCGTTACGGGGTCGCACGGGGTCCACGCGGCGAGGACCTGCGCCCGGCCTGGTCCCACCGGGACCTTCGCCTCGTCCTCCGCGGACAGGTTCACCGCGGTCCGGACCGCGCCCCGCCCGAACACCAGCCACCGCTCCCGCTCCCCGTACGCGACCCGGACCGCGGACAGGTCCGGGTCGCTCAGTTCCGCGCGTGCGCGGCGGAGTGCGATCAGCTCGCGGTGCCAGGCCAGCAGCCGGGCGTGCGGTTCGCGCCCCGGCTCCGACCAGTCCAGGCAGGACCGGTCGCGGGTCGCCGGGTCCTGGGGGTCGGGTATGGCCGACTCTGCCCAGCCGTGGGCCGCGAACTCCCGTCTGCGGCCGGTCCTTATGGCCTCCGCCAGCTCCGGGTCCGTGTGGTCGGTGAAGAACTGCCAGGGCGTGCCCGCGCCCCACTCCTCGCCCATGAAGAGCATGGGGGTGAAGGGGGAGGTGAGGACGAGGGCCGCGGCACAGGCGAGCAGCCCGGGGGAGAGGTGCGCGGACAGCCGGTCGCCCAGCGCCCGGTTGCCGATCTGGTCGTGCGTCTGCGCGTGGGCCAGCAGCCGGTGCGCGGGCGTCGTACGGCGGTCGAGCGGTCGCCCGTGGGAGCGGCCGCGGAAGCTGGAGTACGTGCCGTCGTGGAAGAAGCCGCTGGTCAGGGTCTTGGCGAGGGCGGCGGGGGCGTCGCGCGCGAAGTCGGCGTAGTAGCCCTGGGACTCGCCGGTGAGGGCGGTGTGCAGGGCATGGTGGAAGTCGTCGTTCCACTGGGCGTGCAGACCGAGGCCGCCCGCCTCGCGCGGGGCGGTGGTGCGCGGGTCGTTGAGGTCGGACTCCGCGACGAGGAACAGCGGGCGCCCGGTCTCCGCGGCCAGCGCGTCCACGGCGGCGGACAGCTCGGCCAGGAAGGGCAGGGCCCGGGTGTCGCGCAGGGCGTGGACCGCGTCGAGCCGGAGGCCGTCGAGCCGGTAGTCGCACAGCCAGGCCAACGCGCTGCCCAGCAGATACGCGCGCACGTCGTCGGAGCCGGGCGCGTCGAGATTCACGGCCGCGCCCCACGGCGTGTGGTGGGTCTCGGTGAAGTACGGGCCGAAGGCGGGGAGGTGGTTGCCGGACGGGCCGAAGTGATTGTGCACCACGTCCAGCACCACGCCCAGCCCGTGCGCGTGCGCCGCGTCGACAAAGCGCTTCAGCCCGTCGGGCCCGCCGTACGGCTCGTGCACCGCCCACAGCGACACGCCCTCGTAGCCCCAGCCGTGCGTGCCGGGGAACGAGCACACCGGCATCAGCTCGATGTGCGTGATCCCCAACTCGGCCAGGTGGTCCAGCCGTTGGGCCGCCGCGTCGAAGGTGCCCTCGCGGGTGTACGTGCCCACGTGCAGCTCGTACAGCACCGCGCCGGGCAGCGGCCTGCCGTGCCAGGCGTGCCGCCATGCGAAGCGGGAGTGGTCGACGACCGCGCTGAGCCCGTCGGGTCCGTCCGGCTGGCGGCGGGAGCGCGGGTCGGGCAGGGCGGGGCCGCCGTCGAGCGAGAAGCCGTAGCGGGTGCCGTGGTCCCCGCGCGCGTGCACCTGCCACCAGCCTTCGCGTACCGGGTCGCGCTCCATGGGGTGCGTACCGCCGTCCGCGTGCAGCTCCACCCGCCCGGCCTCCGGGGCCCACACCTCGAACAGCATTGACGGCTCCTCGGTCGTCGCGCGCCGGTCAGCGGTGCCGGTCGCGGTTCCGTACGGTCAACAGTCAACGGTCAACAGTCAACGGTCAGCTGAGGTCCTGCTCGGTCATCGGGGTGCCCGAGCTCGCCGAGACGTCCAGGGTGCGCACGGTGCCGCTCGGCGCTATCTCGATGACCGGCACGGCCTTGCGCTCGGGCGAGCCGTCGTTGCTCAGCGAGATCAGCCCGCTGGCGCCCTTCACCGACTCGACTCCGTGCAGTGACTTCCAGATCTGGATGGTCTGCGAGCCGGTCACCCGGCCGCTGGCCTCCGAGGCGCGGGCCGCGAGCCGCACCCCGGACACCGCGGTGATCACGGCGTCATGGCCCATGATGGCCTGGCCGTCGTCGAGTGTCTCCTCGGAGAACGCCGAACGGTACCGGCCCTGCTCCCCGAACGACTGGACGGCCCACCCGGGGAAGGCAGTGGGCCGCTTGTCCCACGCCCCCGGGTGCGCGAGGCCGGTGTAGAGCAGCCGTACGTTTCCGCTGCGCAGCGTCTCCTTGATCTGGTCGAACCCCGCGGCCTGCGCGGACTGCGAGACGTCGTCCCCGGAGAGGACGACCAGCTCGCGGTCGGTGCACGGGCGGTCCTTCAGCGGGGCGAGGAAGCGGGGCAGGTCGATCCCGCGGCCCGCGAAGAACACGACGTCCGGCTTCGCCGCGCACAGCTGGGACATACGGGTCTTGAAGGCGGTGGCCACGCCCTCCTGCGACGAGTCGTACTCCTCGATTCCCCCGGCGAGCCGGTCCTGGGGGAAGGCGTGCAGGAAGGCCTCGCCGAGGGTGCGGGTGTACTGGTCGTCGGGGCGGGAGTCCTGTATCACCAGCACCCGCTTGCCCGCGTACGGCTTGCGCTTGAGGAGGGCCGCGGCGGCGGCCGCCTCGTCGGAGTTGGTCGGGGCCACCCGCACCAGGCCCTTGACCTTGCTGAGGGTGTCCGCGGTGAGGACGGAGCCGGTGGCGCCGAGCTCGAGGCCGCCGGCCTCCCGGTCCGCCGTGATCGTGCGGACCATCTTCTCCGTTGCGTCGGTGCTGGTGCCCAGGCCGGCGACGGCGACGATGTGGTCGCCGGCGATGCGCTCGCGGATCCGCCGCAGCGCCGTGGAGCGCTGCTCGTCGCTGACGCCGCTGTTGGCGAGCAGCAGCCTGATCTTGGGGGCGTCGCCGTACTTGTCCTTGTTGTTGGCCTCGTACTGCGCGGTGTAGGCCCCCTGCAGCTCATGGCGTACGGAGTCGGGGGTGTTCGTGTCCCCGGGCCTGGGGATCATCGGCATGAGATAGACGACGCTGACGTAGCTCGGGCCGTTCTCCTTCTTGCTCTCCGCGACGACCCGCTCGTTCTCCTCGCGTATCAGCCGGGACACCTGGGCGAGGTTGTCGCCGGTCTTCTGGGTGCCGTCGCTGAAGGAGTACGAGCCGTCGGACACGCCGACGCACTGCTCCGGGGCGCCGACGCGGTCGACGCCCGGCGCGCAGGAGGTGTCCTCCGGGCGCAGCAGCCACACGGCCGCGCCCGCGACGAGGGCGAGCAGGGCGACCGCCGACACGGCGTTCCAGGGCCAGCGGGCCCACAGGGGGCGGTCGGGCACCCAGGTTCCATGCGACATGAGGGTCCTTCCGTCGTCGGCTCGGCGAGTCGGTCGGTGCGGGGGGCCTGTGTTCGTGGGGGTCAGTCGGCGTACCGGGCGGCCTCGTCCAGCAGCGTGTCCGCGTCCGCGTCCGCCGCCATCGCCAGCTGCCGGAACATCGCACCGATCTTGTAGTTGAGCTCGGGATTGCCGGGCGGCAGCCGGTTGCGCGGGTCCCCGGCGAGCCACAGGGCGGCGCACAGCTCGGCGAGCGGCCGGCCCAGGGCCCGGTCCTCGTACGCCTCGGGGGCGTGTTCGCGGGCCAGTTCGCCCGCGCGGCGGGGCGGGGGTGCGTCCGACAGCTGCGCCCGGTACACGGGGGCAGCGGTGACGTGGTACAGCTCCCGCAGCCAGGGCCGCAGGTCGTTCGCGGTGAGCCCGGTGATGAAGTAACGGACCACTTCCTCCAAGCCGTTCAGTGCCAGCCGGTGGTAGAGCGAGTCCAGCGGCTGGCCGTGCCGGTGGTGCCAGTCGGCGAGCGTGCCGTGGATCGTCCGCCACTCCTCCTCCGTGCCGGTCGGCGGGCCTGACAGCTCGTCGAGCAGCAGCAGCCGCAGCCACGGGTGCAGGACCGGGCGGCCGTCGTACGTGGTGTCGGGCACATCGCCGCCGCTGCCGGGCAGCACGCCCGGAAGCCCGGCCGGGGGCAGCCCCGCCGGGTTCCGCAGATAGCCCGAAGGGCCCCTGCCGCCCCGGGTGTTGGCGTCCTCCGGCACCGGCCGGGACAGCCACAGCCGGATGCGCAGCTCGCGCATCACCGTGTCCCTGGCGTGCTCGGGCTGGCCGTTCAGCAGGCCCGAGTTGACGGCCGCCTTCGGGGTGCGGGCGGCGGCGATCCTTGTCGCGGCCGCCCGCTGGCCCTCGGTGAGCCCGGCCAGCAGATGGCCGCGCACGGCCGCGGCGAGCTGAGGTCCGCGCGGGGCGGCTCCTTCCTGTCCTTGGACGGGCGTGTCCAGCAGGCCGCGCAGATCCTCCGGGGTGTGTTCGAGCAGCCGGTCGATGGCGGCGTGGAGCTGCGCAACGCTCCACGGGTGCCCGTAGGTGAGGCGGTGCACCAGGGGAGTGGCGCGGGGCAGCAGCCCGGACTCCGGCCTGCCGTTGCCGCGGGCGGACTCCGCCTCGAACCGGGAGGCCTCCAGCGCCACTTCGACCTCGTCGAGGTCACGCAGCCGCACCGGGTACCACCAGTCGTACAGCGGCGTCCCGGCCCCGGCCCGCCAGGCGGCGTACGAGGCGTCGGCGGGGTGGGCGGTGTGCGGATCGTCGGGGCCGCCGTCGCAGGGGCCGGGCACGGCCTGCGTGGTGGCGCTGCTCGCGACGGTGAGCAGCGGGTCGTACACCTCGGCTCTGGCCCGCTCGGTGCGCAGCCGCAGCAGCACGTCGAGGAAGCGGGTGCCACCGGTGTTGTGGTCGATGTCGTCCAGCAGGGCGAGGCAGTTGTGGGCGCGGCGGCCGCGGGCGTACGCGGCGGTGAGGTCGTCGAGGAACGCCAGGCACAGCCGGCGGTCCACGAACTCCGCGTCGGCGGGGATGCCGGTGCGGTTGCGCCGGTTGAGCTCGACCAGCTCCTCCAGCGCGCTGGCCGGGCCCGAGGAACCGTACGAGGCGAGGGCCCTGTTGAGGAACGTGCCCGCCGGCATGTACTCGAAGCTGCGCAGCAGCACGCCCAGGATCAGGTCGACGCCGGGCACGGGGGACAGACCCAGCGTCTCGACGAGCCCGGCGATGCCCTCGCCCGCGTCCGCCGCGGCACCGCGGTTGCGCGCCCGGCGCAGCGCGCGGCGCAGCTCGCGGGTGGCCTGGGCGCGGTCGGTCAGCGACAGCTGCGGCTGCACGGCGAGCAGGCCGAGCAGCAGCCGCGGGAAGCGCAGGGGCTTGCTGCCGCGGTGCTTGCGTGCCAGGAGGAAGGCGAGGTGCAACGCCACCTCGTGCGGGCGCTGGTCGGCGACCGCGGCGAAGTCGATACGGGCGACCGGGGCGCCCTCGGTGACGGCCTCGAAGTGGTCGAGCGCGTACGTCTTGCCGCTGCCGGGGCGGCCGAGCAGCACGATCACGGGGAGCGGGCGGTCCGGGCCTGTGCGCGCGGTGTGCAGGGTGTGCGCGGGGTCTCCGGTGTGCCCGGAGTACGTGGAGTGCGCGGTGTGCCCGGCCTGGGGCCGCAGCCAGCACTCGTGCACCAGCCTGTCCACCTCGGCCAGCCCGGCGGGCGGCACGTGCGGCGCCTGTGCAGCCTGCGGCATGGATCCCCCCTTCCGGCACGCGAGGCGCCGTGCTGACACGGATGGCGCGTGATCGCGGTTCAGCATGGTGTCACGAAGTGACGGAGGAAACACGGAAGTTGACCCCAGTCGCCCACCCCCTTTGGGAGGGGCGGCTGGGGTGGGCCGCGGCTCGGGCGACGCTTCGCGGACGCGCGCATGAACTTCTGCCGCGTACGGGACGGGAGCGACTCGTACTGGACACTTCACGCCCCCGCGCCGGACAATCACGGCCGTGACGTTCCATGACATCCCGACGCCGACGCCTCGGCCTCCCGCGCTGCCGCTGCCGGCCCGGCTGTCGGACGCCGACCGGGACCGTGTCATCGCCGTCCTCCGCGAGGGGGCCGCCCAGGGGCGGCTGTCCCAGGACACCTTCCTGCGCCGGATGGAGCTGGCCTTCGCGGCCCGCGGCCACGCCGAGCTGGACGCGCTGACCGCGGATCTGCCCCAGGAGGGGCGGCTGTCCCGGTTCGTCTTCGGGACGGTCGCCAAGGTCTCGTCGTTCTCGATCCGGTTGCGCCGGGCGTGGCGCGTCGAGCGGCTGCCCAAGTTGATGTTCCCCGAGCCCGGGCCGTATCCGCTGCGGATCGGCCGCGACCCGGCGAACGGGCTGCGGTTGAACGACGACACCGTCTCCCGCGTCCACGCCGAGCTGTCCCGCGAGGGCGGCATCTGGGTGCTCCGCGACCTCGGCTCCACAAACGGCACGTGGGTCAACGGCCGCCGCGTGACCGGCCGGGCGCCGGTCCAGCCGGGCGACCAGGTGACCTTCGGCCGCATCGCTTTTCACCTCGCGGCCCGCTGACGCGCGGCCGGCGGTGCGGCCGGTGCGGGCGGCCGTAGCGCTCTCCCCGCGGCCCTTCACAGGGGCGGGCGGACCGGGCGAAGCAGACGGGTGCATACGGCGCGGCGCGGAGGGACCATGGACGTATGGCGAGGAAAGGTTCCGTCGGTAGCAAGGCCCGGCGGGCCGCGCTGGCGGCCGTCCGGGAGGCCCTGGAGCGGGGCGAGGTGCCGGTCGAGGCGCCCGAGCTGTTCCAGGGGAGCTACGGCGAATTCTGGGTGGCACCCGACGGCAGGGTGTACGTACGGCCGGCGGAGGAACTCTCCCCCGGCAGGGCCCGCGCACAGCGGATCTCCGAGGTCCAGCTGGTCGTCGACCCCGGCGGGGGTCGCTCGGCGGGCGAGGGGTCACCGGGCCTGGAGTGGCGCGGGCGGACCCCGTGGACCGACGACCTGTCCCGGCTCTCCCACTGGCAGGCGGCCGACGGCAGCTGGCTGGTCATCGACGAGGTCTGAGCGCCGCCCGGGGCGAATCGCCCGGGGACGGACGGTTGTGACCGCCTGTGTCCGGCTCGTAGCCGACCGCGCCCAGCGCGCCCGCGCAGCCTCGCCTCCGACCCGCGCCGGTCGGGCGCGGGTCACAGATCCAGCCGTTCGCAGAACAGCTCCACGATGCGCCCCAGGAAGGCTCGGCCCTCGCCATTGGGCTCCCGGGATATCGTCCCCCCGCCCCAGTCGAGGGTGCCGACGACCGACTGGTACTCGGCGTGCAGGTAGTGCAGGACACCCTCCACCCGGGCGCGCGGCAGCGGCAGCAGCCTGCAGACCGGCTGGATGTACGCCTGCCAGCGGGTGGTCACGGCCTTGCGCAGCAAGTCGTCGAGTGCGGCTGTCTGTCCGCACACTTCGAGGTACGCGGACATCGGCAGCTCCAGCATCTCGGCCAGCAGCCCTGTCTGACGTTCGGTCAGCATCCACCGTCCGGTCCGCTCCATGGTCTCGTACGTCTCGGGTGCCACGCCGAGGCGTACCGCCACGTCCCATGCGGAAACCCGGCGGGCGAGCCGGTGCTGGTGCACCGTGGTCGGGGTGCCCATCAGATCGCCGATCGAGCACCACAGTGCACCGGCCAGGGCCCTCAGTTCCGCCTCGGTCGGCGTCTCGTCGCCCGACTCCCAGCTCAGGACCGTGATCGGTGCGACGGCCGCACCGTACGCCGCCCGCATGGCGCGGGAGACCTCTTCGGGCCCCAGCCCGATGGCCTGGCGGGCCCGGCGCGCTGCGTCGGGGTTGAACGAGGGCCTTGCCGGGTCAGTGGCCCTGTACGGATGCATGTGTCCCCCTCCGTCGTGTCGCTGCATCCTTCGGACTTGGTCAGACCATGTCGCGGGAGACCACAACGTAGGGACACCCCGGGATCGTGTCCAGCGGTTCGCGCCCTTCGTTCTTTACAGCAGAAGGTTCGCCCTGAGATCCGTCCTTGATCGGGCGGCTATCGCCCCCGCCCTCCCTTCGCGTGCTCGTTTCGCACCAGCAGGGCCACCGGCCACGCAGCGAAGAGGTCCGTCAAGGGGACCCGGCCTCCCCGTACCCCAGCTCCCGACAGCAGGTCCGTCCAGGCGCCCTCGGGGAGGGGCAGCTCCGTGTTGCGCCAGCCGCCCGTGTCCGTCAGGCGGCGGGAGAGGCGGGTGATCGCCGTGATCGACGCGTCGCCGCGGGCGAAGGCCACGCAGTGGCGGGCCGCCGGACCGTGGGCGGTCAGGGGCTCGTACGAGCCCGACTCGCCGAACCAGTGCGGGTGTTCGCGGCGCAGCCGCAGGGCGGTGGCGGTGAGGCGGAGTTTCTCCTCCGAGAGGTCGTGGGGCTCGCGGCCCTCGTCCAGGGCGGACAGCAGCTGTGGCCGGAAGTGGGGCCGGTGCCGGTTGTCCGGGTCGACGAGCGCGGCGTACTCCAGCTCCGTGCCCTGGTAGACGTCGGGCACCCCCGGCATCGTCAGGTGCAGCAGGGCCGCGCCGAGGATGTTCGCGCGGGCGGACTCGTCGAGCGAGCGGCGGAAGAGAGCCGTCGATTGCCGTGGCGGACCGCACGGCCCCGCCTCCGTGAAAGCCTCCACCGCCGCCTCGTACACCGGGTCGGCCTCGGTCCAGGACGTCCGCAGTCCCGCCTCGCGCACCGACTTCAGCACCGCCGGAACCAGTCGGTCCGGTTGTGCTCGGTCACAGCGCGGGAAGCCGAGTCCGAAGGCGCTCTGCCAGGCCGTCCAGGCGACGTGCCGGTCGGGGGCGCGGGCGCCGCCCGCCCGCGTCGTCTCCTTCGTCAGGCGTTCCAGCAGCTCCGCCCACTCGCCCGGGACCTCCGTCAGCAGCGCGATCCAGGCGCGCACATCCGCGCTGCGCTTGGTGTCGTGCGTGGACAGCACTGTCGCGCTCAGCGGCCAATCGCGCTGCAGCCGGGCGCAGAACGCATGGAAGGCCTCGGGTGACACGGCCGGGCTGCCCGGGTCGCCGCCGACCTCCGCGGCCGACAGCAAGGGCGCATAGCGGTAGAACGCCTTGTCCTCCACGGACTTGGCACGCAGTGCGGACGAGGCCTGGGCGAAGCGCGCGCAGAAGGCGGCGTGGTCCGGCGTCGCGCCGAGCAGCCCGAGCGCCAGATCCCGTACGAGATCCACCGTGTCCGCCTCCTCGGGCACGGTGAACGCGGCGCGCGCCCCCTCGGCCGCGGCCCGGACCATCTCCGCGTCGCTCTCCGGCACCCGTTCGCCCGCGACCGCGTACGGCCGGTACACCGGCACCCGGACCAGCAGTTCCCGGATCGCGGTGCGCAGCGCCCAGGGCGCGTGGTCGCGCAGCTTCGGGCTCGCCTCGCAGATCCGGGCCGCGAGCCCGGCCAGACAGGAGACCTCGGCGGCCAGCTCGTGGGTGACCACCTGGTACCCGGCGCGGCGCACGGTGGCGGCCCACTCGCCGCCCCGGTCCTCGGGCTGGGCCGTGAAGCCGCGGTAGACGCCGGTGAGTTCGGTGGCTCCCGCCGCGTCGACGAAGAGCCCGTCGACGCGGTGCAGCGCGTCGTAGCCGGTGGTGCCCGCGACCGGCCAGTCCGCAGGCAGCCGCTCCTCGCCCGTGAGGATCTTCTCGACGACGGTCCAGCGGCCGCCGGTCGCCGTATCGAGCCGCCGCAGATATGCCCCGGGATCCGCGAGCCCGTCGGGATGGTCGATGCGCAGCCCGTCAACCACGCCCTCGCGCAGCAGCTGCAGCACCTTGCCGTGCGTGGCCTGAAACACCTCAGGGTCCTGCACCCGCACGCCGATCAGCGAGGAGATGGTGAAGAACCGCCGGTAGTTCAGCTCGGTGCGGGCCAGCCGCCACCAGCCGAGCCGGTACCACTGGGCGTCCAGCAGCTCCGGCAGCGGCAGGTGCGCGGTGCCGGGCCGCACCGGGAACTCATGGTCGTCGTAGCGGATCACGTCCCCGTCGAGCCGGATGTGCTCCAGCTCGTCGCCGAGCCGCCGCCCCAGCACGGGCATCAGGACGCGACCGCCGTGCGGTCCCCCGTGTGCGTCCCAGTCGATGTCGAACCAGCGCGCGTACGACGAGTCGGGACCGTCCCGCAGCACCTCCCACAGCGGCCGGTTCAGCCGCTCCGGCACGGGAACCGCCATATGGTTCGGCACGATGTCGAGCACCAGGCCGAGCCCGTGCTCGCGCGCCGTGCGGGACAGCGCCCGCAGGCCCTCCTCGCCGCCCAGCTCGGCCCGTACGGCGGTGTGGTCCACCACGTCGTAGCCGTGCGTCGAGCCCGGCACCGCCTCGAGCACCGGCGAGAGGTGCAGATGCGAGACGCCGAGCGAGGCGAGGTAGGGCACGGCCCCGGCGGCGTCGGAGAACGGGAAGCCCGGCTGGAGCTGGAGCCGGTAGGTGGCGGTGGGAGGTGGCGGCGGACCGGGAGCCGCCGCATCAGGCTCAGGCGTCATGGCAGACCCGTACCCGCTATGCCGGGCGCTGCAGCACCGTCAGGCTCCGGTCCAGCAGCGTGATCCGGTCACCTGCCTTCACCTTGGGGCCGCTGCCCGGCTCCACGCCCTCCGCACGGGCGGTGTCGACCACGACCTGCCACTGCTTCCCGTGGTTGACCGGCACCACGAAGTCCAGCGGTTCGGAGCTCGCGTTGAACATCAACAGGAAGGAGTCGTCCCTGATCCGCTCCCCGCGCGGGCCCGGCTCGGAGATCGCGTGGCCGTTGAGGAAGACGCTGAGCGACCGCGCGGACGCCGCCTGCCAGTCGCGCTGCCGCATCTCCTCGCCCTCCGGCGTGAACCACGCGATGTCCGACAGCTCGTCGTGCGTGCCCTCCACCGGCCTGCCGTGGAAGAAGCGGCGGCGCCGGAAGACCGGGTGGTCGCGGCGCAGCCACACCATCGAACGTGTGAACTCCAGCAGCCCCCGGTCGTCGCCGGGTCCCGGCCAGCGCACCCACGACAGCTCGTTGTCCTGGCAGTACGCGTTGTTGTTGCCGCCCTGCGTGCGCCCGAACTCGTCGCCGTGGCTGAGCATCGGCACGCCCTGGGACAGCATGAGCGTCGCGATGAAGTTCCGCTGCTGCCGGGCGCGCAGCGAGAGCACGCCCGGGTCGCCCGTCTCCCCCTCCGCCCCGCAGTTCCACGACCGGTTGTGGCTCTCGCCGTCCCGGTTGTTCTCCCCGTTGGCCTCGTTGTGCTTCTGGTCGTACGACACCAGGTCGCGCAGGGTGAAGCCGTCGTGGCAGGTCACGAAGTTGACGGAGGCGATCGGCCGCCGCCCGTCGCTCTGGTAGAGGTCCGAGGAGCCGGTGAGCCGGGAGGCGAACTCGGCCAGGGTGCGCGGCTCGCCCCGCCACAGGTCGCGGACCGTGTCCCGGTACATGCCGTTCCACTCCGACCACAGGGGCGGGAAGTTGCCCACCTGGTAGCCGCCCTCGCCGACGTCCCAGGGCTCGGCGATCAGCTTCACCTGGCTGACCACCGGGTCCTGCTGCACCAGGTCGAAGAAGGACGAGAGGCGGTCCACCTCGTGGAACTGCCGGGCCAGGGTCGCCGCCAGGTCGAAGCGGAAGCCGTCCACATGCATCTCGGTCACCCAGTAGCGCAGCGAGTCCATGATCAGCTGCAGCACGTGCGGGCTGCGCATGAGGAGGGAGTTCCCGGTCCCCGTGGTGTCCATGTAGTAGCGCTGGTCCTCGGCCAGCCGGTAGTACGAGGCGTTGTCCAGGCCGCGGAAGGACAGCGTCGGACCGAGGTGGTTCCCCTCGGCCGTGTGGTTGTAGACCACGTCGAGGATGACCTCGATGCCCGCCTGGTGCAGCGCCCGCACCGCGGACTTGAACTCCAGCACCTGCTGGCCGCGGTCGCCCCAGGAGGCGTAGGCGTTGTGCGGCGCGAAGAAGCCGATGGTGTTGTAGCCCCAGTAGTTCGCCAGGCCCGCGTCCACCAGCCGGTTGTCGTGCACGAACTGGTGTACGGGCATCAGCTCGAGCGCCGTCACGCCGAGCTCGGTGAGGTGCTCGATGACGGCGGGGTGGGCGAGCGCCGCGTACGTGCCCCGCAGCTCCTCGGGCAGAGCCGGGTGGCGCATCGTCAGGCCCTTCACATGGGCCTCGTACAGCACCGTGCGGTGGTAGTCGGTCCGCGGCGGCCGGTCGTCGCCCCAGTCGAAGTAGGGGTTGACCACGACGGAGGCCATCGTGTGCGGCGCGGAGTCGAGGTCGTTGCGGTCGGTCGGCCTGCCGAAGTGGTAGCCGTAGACGGCCTCGTCCCAGTCGATCTCGCCGCTTATCGCCCGGGCGTACGGGTCGAGCAGCAGCTTCGCCGAGTTGCAGCGGTGGCCGCGGGAGGGCTCGTACGGGCCGTGGACGCGAAAGCCGTACCGCTGGCCCGGCATGATGCCCGGCAGATAGGCATGGCGCACGAAGGCGTCGGACTCGCGGAGCTCCACCGCGGTCTCGGAACCGTCGTCGTGCAGCAGGCAGAGCTCGATTCTGTGGGCGGCCTCGGAGAACACCGCGAAATTGGTTCCGGCGCCGTCGTACGTCGCGCCGAGGGGGTACGCCTGTCCCGGCCAGACCTGCATGATGTCGACTCTTCCACTTCTGCTCCGGGCTCCGCGAGACGGCGAACCCCCTGTCCGGACAGCCGAACAGAAATCCTTGCCCAATCAACGGACTTGTGGGGCACTTTGGTCAGATCTTCCTCGAAAGGAGGGCAACCTCCTACGACAACGGCTCGTCCTACCGGGTGACCGCTGCATTCGTATGCGGGACTCAGCAGGGGGCTGGAGAAGAGGGGGGAACGTGTGCACAGGTTGATGCACCGCCACCTGGCAAAGCTGGTGGCGGGTGCGGCCATCGCGGTGACCGGCACCGCGGTGATGGTCGGGGTGACGCTGCCCGGGAGCGCGGGCGCGGAGGACGGGCCGGGGGACGCGCGCGGCTCGGCCGCCACCCAGGACGAGGCCCAGGACCAGGGCGGGGGACAGCAGCCGGGCGTGGTCGAGGAGCAGCCGGCCACCGGCGAGAAGGGCACCGGACGGGACGCGCTCACCGACGGCGAGCTGAAGCTGGCCGAGCGGCTCGCACTGGGGCAGGGGCCCCAGGGGCTGCGCTCGACGAGCGAGGACGTGAAAGGGGCCGCGGGCCCGCAGTGGCTCAGCACGGACCTCGCCGAGCTGAAGCCCGCGGAGGTCGGCGCCGCCGCACCGCCCCGCCGCGCCGAGATCTCGTACTACGACTACAAGGACGACACGCTCGTCCTCAGGACGGTCAACCTGACGACGGGCAAGGTCGAGGACACGGACACGCGGCGGGGCGAGCAGCCGCCGCCGACCCGGGCGGAGGCGGCGGAGGCCGTGAAGGTGCTGCTGTCCGACCCGCTGGGCGCGGAGTTGAAGAAGGACTACAAGGACGCCACGGGCAAGGAGCTCACGGCGCCGGACCAGCTGGAGACGACCGGCATGGTCTACCGCGTGGACGAGGAGAACGACGGGCCGGCGGGGCTGCGCGAATGCGGCAGCCACCGCTGCGTACGGCTGTTCACCAAGGCCAGGAACGGGCCCTGGATCGACACCCGGAACCTCGTCATCGACCTCAGCGAGCGCCGCGTCGGCCGCGTCGGCTGACCGAATGACGTCCCGAGGCCCGGCCGGAAGACCACCGGCCGCAACGCCTCGACCGCAGTTCCTCGACTGCACTACCTGACCGCAATTCGTTGATCACGAGCAAAGCGGAGTCACCCATTCATGCATGACAGAAGAATCGACCGTGCCCGCGCGCGGGTGTCGGCAGTCGCCGCGGCGGCCCTGATCGGCGGCGCGGCCCTCGCGGCCGCCCCCGCCCAGGCCGCACCGAGGACGCCCCAGGCGCCTCAGGCACCCGAGGCACCAGCCGCTGCGCCCAGCTGCGGCGCCGCCTCCCGGATCGAGCAGAAGCTCGCGGGCGGCACGACCTGGCGGATGTGCTGGCACTACGAGTCCAAGGCCGGTCTTGTGCTGGACAAGGTGACCTACCAGCCCAGGGGCGAGGCCCGCCCGATACCCGTCCTCACCACCGCCAAGCTCGGCCAGATCCATGTGCCGTACGACAACGGCTCGAGCGAGTTCGACGACCTCACCGGCTACGGCTTCGGCGAGGGCGTGCAGAACCTCGGAGCCCAGGAGTGCCCGGGCGGCACCCTGAAGAAGGTCAAGCTGCCGCACGCGGACGCGGTCAACGGCCTGTGCACCACCACGCGCGCCCGCGGGCACGCGTACCGCGCGGCCTCGGACACCAGCAACAAGGTCTGGTCCGCCCAGGGCAAGGACCTGCTCGTCTACACCGTCAACAAGGTCGGCTGGTACGAGTACATCACCGAGTGGCGGTTCTCCGACGACGGCACCATCTCCACCCAGGTCGGCGCGACCGGCAACCTCTCCCCGATGGACTACGACGCCTCCGACGGCCGAGGCTGGCCCATCGGCAAGGGCGCGAAGGACTACGCCACCAGCCACAGCCACAACATCTTCTGGCGGCTCAACTTCGGCCTCGACGGCTCGCCCAACGCCAAGGTCCAGCAGTTCGACGCCACGACCACGCCGCACGCCGGGCGGACCCCGACGACCAAGACCAAGCGCACCGACATCACCAAGGAGCTGGCGGGCAAGAGCGGCGAGCAGCGCTGGTGGCGCGTCGTCAGCACGGCGGGGAAGAACAAGGACAATCACCCGCGGTCGTACGAGATCGTGCTCGGGCACAACAACAAGTACCCCGGCCGCCCGTACACGAGGAACGACGTCTACTTCACCGAGTACGACAAGTGCCAGCAGTTCGCCAGCCACAATCGCAGGTGCCCCGGCACCAGCGTGGACACCTGGGTCAACGGACAGCCCCTCAAGCACCCCGTCGTTTGGGTGAACGTCGGTTTCCACCACGTGGCGCGCGACGAGGACCAGACCCCGATGCCCGTCCACTGGCAGGGTTTCCAGCTCGCACCGCGTGACGTGACGGCCATGAGTCCGCTCACACCGGCCGGTCTCGCCGACCAGAACGGCCAACCGTCCGAGCCCTGAGGAGAGTTGGTGGACGTGTGAACTGATGAGGTGCACCGCCCTCCGCCCACGCAGTACTCTTCCTTGATCGTGGATCGGGGGGCGGAAGGCGGTGCACTGGTGAGCTCGGGCGGCGGGCTGGAACTGCCCCCTGGCGATGGAGGCCAGCAGGGCGGTCCGGGCTGCGTCACCCCGGGCGCGGTGTCCGTGGCGCACCCGATGGAGATCGGAGCAGAACTGGACTGGGGCGCCGACGCCTGGACCGAAGTACGCGTACGCGCCCGGCGGGCGGGCCGGGCCTACATCTGGCTGAATCTCGTCGAACAGCGCCTGCGGGCGGTCGTCGCCGCGGTGCTGCGCCCCATCTACGAACCGGTGCACGGCGAGGAGTGGGTGGTCGCGGCGGCCGGGCCCGCCGGACACGAGTGGGTGCAGCGGGCCGTCGCCGTACGCGAAGTGAGCCGGCGCAAGGGCTATCTGCTCGACCCCGCCGACGACAACGTCCTCAGCTTCCTCACGCTGCCCCAGCTGCGCGAGCTGATGGTGCAGCACTGGCCGTGCTTCGAGCCGTACCTCGACGACCGGCGCGACCTCGAGCTCGCCCTCGACGAGCTGGAGGTCGCGCGCAACGTCGTCTCCCGCAACCGTGCCCTGTCCGCGACGGTCCTCGCCCAGGCCGAACGGGCCTCCGCGCGGCTGCTGGACATCCTGGGCAGCGGGGCGGGCGCGCCCTCGGCGGACCGGCTGCCGGTCGACGCCGTGGAAGACCTGGTCGGCGAGCGGTACGCGGACGTGGTGGGGGTGCACACGGACCGGGTGCGGCTGCAGCGGCAGCTGCCCGCCGAGGACCTCTTCGGGGGCGCGCGGCGGCTCGACGCCATCGGCATAGGCCTGAATCTGCTGGTGCAGAACTACTCGGGCCGGCGGCTGGTGCGGCTGGCCGAGGCGGGGTGCCGTACGCGGCTGCTGTTCCTCAACCCGGCGAGCAGCGCGGTGCGGCGCAGGGAGCGTGAACTGGGGCTCAAGAAAGGCGAGTTGAGCCGTTCGGTCGAGATGAACATCATGCACATGCGGCGGGTGCGGGCCCGGCTGCGGGACACCGGCGGCTTCGAGATCCGCGTCTTCGACGAGACGCCCCGCTTCACCGCGTACGTGGTCAACGGGGATGGTTCCGACGGGCTGGCGGTCGTCCAGTCGTATCTGCGGAAGGCGCGGGGGATGGAGGCGCCGGTGCTGGTGCTGCGCGGCGGCGGGCGCAATCTCGTGCAGGAGAGCGGCACGAACGAGGAGACCGGGCTCTTCCAGACCTACCGCGAGGAGTTCGAGAGCGTCTGGACGGACTCGCGCCCGGTGTCCTGAATGCCTTCTTGCCCTGAAGCTGTCCCGAGGCGTCCCGAGGCGTCCCGAGGGGTCCCGAGGCCCGAGGGGTCCCGAGGCGTCCCCGAGGCGTTCTGAGGATGTCCTGAGGGGCCGCCAGGTCCGGTCGGCCGGACTGTCAGTGGTGCGTGGGAGGGTGGAACCAACTGGGGGAGCAGGACAACAGAGGGGGGCCGCGGGCATGGGCTGGCACCGGGAGCTGCTGATCGGCTTCGACCTGGAGACGACGGGGACCGACCCGCGCGAGGCGCGGATCGTCACGGCCGCGGTCGTGGAGGTCGAGGGCGGGGAGCCGATACGCCACCGCGAGTGGCTGGCCGACCCGGGCGTCGACATCCCGGAGGAGGCGGCGGCGATCCACGGCGTGACGACCGAGCGGGCCGCCGCCGAGGGGCGCCCGGCGCGCGAGGTGGTGGAGGAGATAGCGGCCGCGCTGATCGGCTACTGGAAGGCCGGGGTGCCGGTCGTCGCGTACAACGCGGCCTTCGACCTGACGATGCTCGCCGCGGAGCTGCGGCGGCACGGGCTGCCGTCGCTGCCCCAGCGGCTGGGCGGGGGAGAGGTCGGCCCGATCGTCGACCCGTACACCATCGACCGTGCCGTGGACCGCTACCGCAAGGGCAAGCGGACGCTGGTGGCGACCTGCGGGGAGTACGGCGTGGTGCTGTCGGCGGCGCATCAGGCGAGCGCGGACGCGGTCGCGGCGGTGCGGGTGGCCTGCGCGCTGGCCGAGCGGCACGCGCGGGTGGCGGAGCTGGAGCCGTGGGCGCTGCACCGCAGCCAGGTGAGCTGGTACGCGCGCTGGGCCGCCGGATATCAGAAGTGGCTGCGACAGCGGGACCCGGAGGCCGTCGTGGACGGCAGCTGGCCGCTGCGGGCACTGCCGTTCTGAGGGTGGGTGCGGGCGGATTGCGGGCGGGCCGTGAGGAGACGTCCGGGCTCACTTAGCGCGCCCCTCTCACCTGGGCAAACAGCGCGCCCGGCAAGGATTTGAACCCCGACAAAGCGAGCGCTCTGGCTCGCCGGGAGACACGAGTCGGGGCGCTCGCCTTGCGAGGCCGCCGAGGCGCGGTAGGGGTCGCGGGGTCGCAGCGCCGGAATGGCCGGTCTGGTCAGCGCAGGGCCTGCATGGCGCGGTTCGCAGCGTCAGTCGCGCGGTCGACTTCACTCGTGCCCGTCCATGCCCGGCAGCCGGCGCAACGGGTTCGATCTGCCCCAGTCCATCCGCGTTGCCGTAACGGCGCCTCAACTCGCCTGTGGCACAGGCGCCTTGAGCCAACTTCGGTTGCAACTGATCAGCTCGGATGTAGGGGGTTGATACTGGTGGGCTCGCCTATTCAACTGTCGCCAGTTCTCCGTGGAACCCACCCTGCTGGTGACCGTGTGTGGTCGCCAGGGGCGTATCGGCTCCAGGTTCCTCCAGCCTCGGAGGCGAGCCGGGTCGTGGTGACGCGGTGGTAGCCGAGCGCATCGGCGACGACGGGGGCTGGCATCTCCAGGACTGGCTGACGGATCGCCGCAGCCCGGCTGGCGGTGGTGGGGATGCCGAGGGCGTTGACGCGGTTCTCGTACTCGCGGCGGGCCTTGCGCTGTGCCGGGATCGCCGGGGCGTTCGGGTGCCGTCGAGGGGCTGGACGGTTACCACCAAGTTCGCCGACGGCGACGCCTCCACCCGGGTAGGCTCCCCTGGGCGCTTGATCCAGAACAGGACCACGAGGGTTGTTGCATATCGTCTTAAGCCCGTTCTACGCGGCCAAGTTGGTGTTCCAGCCGTCCCGCCCGGACCGGATCGAGGACCCGACGGTCAAGAAGCTCCAGGTATGGCGGACGGTGTTGGGCGTCGCCGCGTGGGTATCGCTGACGGTCGCCTATAGCACCATCAACAACGCGGACGACATCAAGGTCGCCGCCCACGAGCGCTTCAACCAGGCCTGGTTCAGCACCCTGGCGCTGAGTTGCACATTCCCGGTCGTGGTCGGGGCGTTCGTGTTCGCCACCCGAGGCAGCCTGCGCCGGGTCTATCTGCGCCGGGCCCTGCGACCTCTCGGCGCATTGCTGGCGGTGAACGGTGCGGGCGGCCTCGTCATCGGGGCGTCATTGGGGATCCAGCACTTCGTCGGTCTCCCTGGCAAGCTCATCAGCGCGGTGGTGCTCCTGTGGGCGATGGGCTTCGTCCTGTACGGCATGGTGCTGGCACTCGTCCACGTCTTCCGTACCGCCGACATCCATGAGCTGGTACCGCCGACGCTCGCCCCCATCTTGGTATGGGAGATGGCGATCCTGGACCTGATCACCGGGTCATACGCCGACGTCCCGCTGCTCAACCAGCTGGGCTACATCACCGGGTCATACGCCGACGTCCCGCTGCTCATCCGGGTGGGCTTCATCCTAGGCGCCCCCGTTTCAGTGACCGCGCTGTCTTGGTGGGAGGCGCACCGGCTGCGCCGCCATCACGGGCTCACCCTGCGCGGTGCACTGCTGCGCTGACCCGTGCGCGGGGCCGGTCGCCGGTCATCCTACTGGTGGGCTCTCCTATTCAACTGTCACCAGTTCCCCGTGGAGTCCAGCCTGCTGGTGACCGTGTGTGGTCGCCGGCGGCGTATCGGCTCCAGGTTCCTCCGGCCTCGGACGCGAGGCGGGTCATGGTGACGTGGTGGTAGCCGAGGGCATCGGCGACGACGGGGGCGGGTATCTCCACGACCTGCTGACGGATCGCTGCGGTCCGGGCGGCGGTCGTGGGGATGCCGAGGTCGTTGAGCTGGCCGGAGAGACCGTTGGGGTGTAGCGGCTGGCTGGCACGACGGCCGGGGAAGAGCCAGCGGGAGTCTGGGTTGGTCGCGGTGTTCATGCGGCACGAGGACGGGTGCCGCACCTTCGGGATCATGGAACTTGCGGTGCGCGGATCGTGGCGCGGACTAGGCATCGCGCGCCGTCTGCACGAGACCTTGCTCGACGGCGTCGAGGCCGAGCGTGTGCTGCTCAACGTCTACCCGGACAGCAAGGCAGCGTCGGCCGCGTATCGGGCGTGGGGGTACCGCAAGATCGGCGAGGCGCGACCGTGGACGGGCGCGGACCTCCATGACGTGATGCTGCTCGACCTCCGCTGAGCGCGCAGCAGGGGCTTCGCGCGCGTAGGACGGTAGCGACCAGTCATGCGGCGTCGACCGTCCCTTACGTGCGTGGGAAGGGGCGGAACCGGTTCCGCACGGGGCAGTTCTGGCAGGCGTTGGAGCGTCTGGAAACGACTAGAACGTGTGCCAGCGGACTGATCGTTCGCCTTCGCGCAGCGACGCGACCCGGCGGCGGAACTCGGCAAGCGCCGCTGGATTCCCCGGGGCGTGCTGGGCCACCCACGCGCAGCTCGCGGTCTCGCGGGCGCCGCGCAGCACGGCACAGCCCTCCCACTCCCGCACGTCCCAGCCGTACGCGGTGGTGAAGGTGGCGTACTCGGCAGGGTCGAGCCCGTAGCGGTCCAGGCTCAGCGCCATGACCACCAGGTCGTGCTCGCGCAGATCGCCGGAGAAGGTCTCCAGGTCCACGAGCACCGGGCCTTCCGGGCCGACGTGCACATTGCGCGGCAGCGCGTCGCCGTGGATGGGACCGGGCGTCAGTCGCGGTACGAGGTCCGCCGCGGCGGCGGTGAAACGGTCGCGGCGCTCGCGCAGGAAGGCGGCGTCCGCCGGGTCGATCGCCCGCCCGCCGAGCCGCAGCCACCGCTCGACGCCGCCGAGCAGGTCGCGCCGCGGAAGGGGGAACGGCGGGGCGGGCAGCCGGTGCACGAGCCGGAGCAGGGCGGCCAGGTCGGCCGCGCCGGCCGGGCGTACGCGGTCGGGGATGCGGCGCCACACCGATACGGGGTGGCCTTCGACCAGCCGGGCCTCGGGCTCGGCGGGGCGTACGGCGGGGACGCCCTGCTCGCCGAGCCAGGCCGCGGTGCGCAGCTCGCGCCGCATCCGGTCGAGCAGTTCGGCGCTGCGGCCGATGCGGACGACGGGGGCGTCGTGGGCGCTCTGGGCGAGGGCGAACACCGCGTTCTCGCCGAGGGCGAGGAGCCGGGCTTCGCCCGACGCGTACCCGGCGGCGGCGAGCACCTCCCGTGCTCGCCCCTCGGTAAACCCCGCCCCGAGCGCCATCCTCACCCTCCGCCTCCCGCTGATCCGACCACACCAGTCTGCCCATGAACCTGTGGCCGGTTTCGTTCGGGCCGGGGGCTCCGAGCCTGACATGGCCATCGACTCGGGCAACCACTGAGACGGTTACCCCGGGCAAAAGGTTGTAACGGGCGGATCTTGTCTCTCGGATGACGGCATTCCTAACGTCAGGTGAACCCAATTCCTGGTTCCTCACGTCAAGAGAACGAATCACTGCCGCCGCCCACGGAAGTTGGCCATGCCCCGAGACATACCGACCCTCGACGAGGTGCGCCGCACCACCGAGAAGAAGCGCGACGCCTGGTGGACCGTGCTGCTCGTGGACCCGGTCGCCACCCCGCTCGTCCGCTGGACAGCCATGTGGACCCGGATCAGCCCGAACCAGATCACCTGGTTCGCGCTGTTCCTCGGTCTCGGCGCCGCCGCCTGCTTCGCGGTCGGCAGCTGGGGCTGGCTGCTGGCCGGTGCCGGGCTGTACCACCTGAGCTTCGTACTCGACTGCATGGACGGCAAACTCGCCCGGCTCACCGGCACCGGCTCGGTCTTCGGCGCCTGGCTCGACTACGTCTTCGACCGGGTCCGGGTGCTGGCCTGTGCGGTGGCGCTGATGGGCGGGCAGTTCGCCCGTAGCGGCGAGGCCATCTACCTGTGGCTCGCCCTCGCGGTGGTCTTCCTCGACATGCTGCGCTATGTCGACGCGCTGCAGATCTTCAAGATCCGGCACGGCATGCGCAAGCAGATCAAGGCCCGGGTACGGGAGGCCCGCCGGGCCGAGAACGAGCGTGAACTCGCCTTCATGGAGGACCTGCTGGAGAACAATCCGACCGCCGACCTCGAGCAGGACAGGACGCTGGCCGATGACGACCCGCCCGTTCAGGCCACGGAGGACCAGGACCGGCCGCGGCTCCAAGTCGTCGATCTGCACCAGGAGTTCCGGCACCGCTTCCCCTGGTACGCGCGCTTCCGGACGCTGCTGCTCCGCCACCGTATCCGTACGCACCTCGTCAGCGGCATCGAGTTCCAGATGGCCGTGTTCATCATCGGACCCGCGGTCGACGCGGTGGCACCGGTGACCGTCGGGGCGGGCGCGCTGCTGCTCGTCTTCGAACTGGCCATCATCTACAAACTGCTGCTGTCCACCCGCGACTTCACCCGCACGATCGAGGCCTTCCAGAAGACGGCCTGAGGTCCGGCCCCGCTCCGGTCCGGCCCCGCCCCGGCCCTGGCCCCGGCCCCTGCCGCGCCCGCGGGCGCGGAGCGCCGAGCCCCTGCGGCGAGCGGCAGGCGTACGGGCCCGGGGCGCGCGCCCCGGGCCCGTACGTACCCCCGTGCCGGAGTCAGACCTTCACCCGCTCCGGCTCGTCACCGCCCTCCAAGGCGGTGGTCCTCGGCTGGGCGGCGAGCGCCGACTCGTCGTGCGACAGGTCGGGCAGGCGGCGCAGCCACCTCGGCAGGTACCAGTTGCGCTCGCCCAGCAGCGCCATCACCGCCGGGAGCAGGACGCCCCGGATGACGGTGGCGTCGATGAGCACCGCCGCCGCGAGCCCCACCCCCATCTGCTTCATGCTCTGCATGGACAGCGTGCCGAAGATCGCGAAGACCGCGACCATGATGACCGCCGCGCTGGTCACCACGCCCGCCGTCGTGGTGATGCCGTGCGTGATCGCACCGCGCGTGGTCAGCCCGCGCACCCGGGCCTCGCGGATCCGGGACACCACGAACACGTGGTAGTCCATGCTCAGCCCGAACAGGATCACGAACAGGAAGAGCGGCAGCCAGGACACGATCGCGCCCACGCCCTCCGCGCCGACCAGGCCCGCCCCCCAGCCGTGCTGGAAGACGGCGGTGAGGATGCCGTACGCCGCGCCCACCGACAGCAGGTTGAGCACGATCGACGTCACCGCGATCGTCAGCGACCTGAAGCACAGCAGCATCAGGATGAAGGCGAAGACGACGACGAAGGCGAAGACCGGGGCCACGCTCGAGCCGAGCTTGTCGTTGAAGTCCATCGAGGCCGCGGTCTGGCCGCCGATCGGGGCGCTGACGCCCGGCACTTCACCGAACGTCGCGGGCCGTATGTCCTCACGCAGGGTGCGCAGGCTCCGCTCGCTCTCCGCCTCGTCGGTGCCGCCGGAGAGGGGCACTTCGAGGACCGCGACGTCCTGCTTCTCGTGCACGGTCACCTCGACGGGGCCCGTGGAGGCGCCCGAGGAGACCGCCCGGTTGCGGAAGTCGCCGAGGGCGGCGCGTACCGGGGCCGCGGTGATGTCCTCGGCCTTGACGACGACCTTGGCGGGGTCGGGGCCGCCGGGGAAGGCCTCGTTCATGTGCTGGTACGCGCGGACGATCGGCAGGTCGTCGCCGAGCTCCTGGTCGAGGGTGAGGTTCGCGGTGTTCATCCCGATCGCCGGGAGCGCCAGCGCCACCAGCGCGCCGCCCGCCGCCACGACGGACAGCCGCGGCCTGCGCAGCACGCCGCCGAGGACCTTCCGCCAGAACCGGCTCTCGCCGTTGCCGCCGCCCCGCTTGATCCTGTGCAGGAACGGCACCCTGCCCTTCTCCACCCGCTCGCCGAGCAGCGACAGCAGCGCGGGCAGCACCGTCACCGAGCCGACCATCGCGACCGCGACCACCATGAGGGTCGCCAGACCCA
This sequence comes from Streptomyces sp. 8N616, assembly GCF_052246385.1. Taxonomy (NCBI): domain Bacteria; kingdom Bacillati; phylum Actinomycetota; class Actinomycetes; order Kitasatosporales; family Streptomycetaceae; genus Streptomyces; species Streptomyces sp. 8N616. Next base: position 215,194 of record NZ_JBQQBY010000005.1, read on the forward strand.
TCGCCTGGAACTCGGCGATGCCGGTGAAGAGCATTCCGGCCATGGCCACGATCACGGTGACTCCGGAGACGAGGATCGCCCGGCCGCTGGTCGCCGCCGCGATCCGCAGCGCGGTCTGCGCGTCGTGCCCCGCCGCCCGCTCCTCGCGCTCGCGGCGCAGGTAGAACAGGCAGTAGTCGACGCCGACGGCCAGACCGACCAGCAGCATCACGGAGTTGGCGGTGTCGCTCATGTGCACGGCGTGGCTGACGACGGCCACCAGACCCGTGGTGGCCAGGAACGCGGTCATCGCGAGCGCGACCGGCAGCAGGGCCGCGACGAGCGCGCCGAACGCGATGAGCAGGATGCCGAGCGCGATGGGCAGCGCGGAGAACTCGGCCTGCTGGAAGTCGTCGCCGAACGCGTCGTTGAAGACCTTCTCGGAGCTGGCACTGCCGAACTGCTCGACCCGCAGGCCCCGTTCTTCGTGCGCGTCCGCGACCTTCGCCACCGCGTCGACGACCGGCTGGACCCGGTCGGCCGCGGTGTCCGGGTCGCCGCGGATCTGGAACCGGACCAGCGCGGAACGGCCGTCCTTCGAAACGGACTTGGAGTCGTACGGGGAGGTCACGGCGGCGGCCTCGCCCGTCTTCCGCACCGCGGAGACGACGTCGTCCACGGCGTCGCGGAAGACGGTGTCGGTCGCTTTGGGACCGCCCTTGGCCTCGGCCGCCTGGACGAGCACCATCTCGCCCGCCGGGTCCTCGATGCCCGCCTCGTCGAGGATCTTCACCGCGCTGCCGTACTCACCGGGCACCTGCTCGGTCTCCGACACGTCCACCCGGCCCGCCATGGACCCGATGAACAGCGCGAGTACGACGAAGACCAGCCAGGCGCCGACGGCCGTCCACCGGTGCCGTGCGCTCCAGCTCCCGGCGCGGGCCGCGAAGCCGCGCGGCCCGTGCCGGGCATCCGTCCTTGATCTCGGGTCGTCCGTCCCTGGTGTGTGGCTCGCCACGTTTCCCCCCTCGGGCGCGGCGGCGGCACCATGCCGCCACCTTCGCTATGACGCTAGGGTGCGCGTGGCGTCGCCTCATCCTGCTGCCCGGTGATCTCCTGGAACGCGGCCTCCACCATTTGGAGTGGGGCTCTCCCCACTACGGGGGACCATGACCCCTTACACGTAAAGGGAATTGAGGCGATCAGCTTCAACTTCGTCCATTCTGTGGCGATTTCTGAAGCTCGAGGGGTTGTTGCGCACGTCACACCTGCGAGCCGCCATTGATTTGAGCGCGTCAATCAGACAGGGTTTCGAGCCACCCGGGCGCAGATCTTGCTGCGTGCCGGGGCGTTGGCAACAACGCTTTCAACCCCCCACACAGCACACGAGGAGATCTCTCTTCATGGCTACACACAAGCGTTCCAGCAAGCGACGGCTCACGGTGGCGATATCCGCCGCGGTCGCCGCAATCGCCGGAGGAACCCTGCTGACGCTCCCCGCGGGCGCCGCGCCCGCGGAAGGCAAGATCTACGGCGCCGATGCCAAGGGCGCCGTCGACGGCAGCTACATCGTCATGCTGGACAAGAAGGCCGACAAGAAGGACCTGGCCCAGGAGTACGGCGGCAAGCTCAAGCGCAACTACTCCTCCGCCATCAACGGCTTCTCCGCCAACGGGCTCAGCGAGACCGAGGCCAAGCGGCTCGCCGCCGACCCGGCCGTCGGCAAGGTCGTGCAGAACAAGAAGTTCAGCATCAACGCCACCCAGGAGAACCCGCCGTCCTGGGGCCTGGACCGGATCGACCAGGCCGACACCGAGGGCGACAAGAAGTACACCTACCCGGACGGCGCCGGCGAGGGCGTCACCGCGTACGTCATCGACACCGGTGTGCGGATCAGCCACGAGGACTTCGAGGGCCGGGCGTCGCACGGCTTCGACGCCGTCGACGGCGACGACTCGGCGGACGACGGCAACGGCCACGGCACGCACGTCGCGGGCACCATCGCCGGTACCAACCACGGCGTCGCCAAGAAGGCCAAGATCGTCGCCGTCCGCGTCCTGGACGACCAGGGCTCCGGCACCACCGAGCAGGTCGTCGCGGGCATCGACTGGGTGACGGAGAACCACCAGGGTCCGTCCGTCGCCAACATGAGCCTCGGCGGTGGCGCCGACGAGGCCCTGGACGCGGCTGTGCAGAAGGCGATCGCCTCCGGCGTGACCTTCGGTGTCGCGGCGGGCAACGAGTCCGCCGACGCGGGCGAGGGCTCCCCGGCCCGGGTGAAGGAGGCGATCACCGTCGCTTCCAGCACCGAGAACGACGAGCAGTCGGACTTCTCCAACTTCGGCAGCGTGGTGGACATCTACGCCCCGGGCTCGGAGATCACCTCCGCCTGGAACGACAGCGACACGGGTACGAAGACCATCTCCGGTACCTCGATGGCCACGCCGCACGTCGTCGGTGCCGCCGCCCTCTACCTCGGCAACCACACGGACGCCGCGCCTGACGCGGTGGCGACCGCGCTGACCGAGGGCGCCACGCCGGACAAGATCTCCAACCCGAGCGAAGGCACCCCGAACAAGCTGCTGAAGGTCGTGGAGTAACCCTCCCGCCGTCGCGCCGCTCTCAGTCGCCGGCCGCCGCGCCCTCCCCCACGGGGCGCGGCGGCCGGTTCCGTGTTTCCCGGCATTCCGGGCTTCCGGCATTCTGGGCTTCCGGACTTCCGGACTCCCGGCTTTCTGGCTTCCGGCCCGAGTTATCCACAGGATGCGATCGCCGGAGGCATGATTCGGCGAGTACGGCTACTGTCAGTGACGTAAACGGCGTGATGGACCGACGCCACGTCACGGGGCAGCAGCGAAACGGGGGTACGGGATGCACGGGGGTCTGCCGTTCATCGGCCTCAGCACCATCGTCTACGGCGTCATCGGGCTGGCCACGGTCGTGGGCAGCGGAGTTCTGAAACTCGGGGGGAATCAGCTATGCGGAGCGTCACGGTCATCGTCCCGGCTCACAACGAAGAGGAGGGCCTTCCTGCCACGCTTGAGTCCCTCACCCGGCAAACGGTCCGGGCGGACGAGGTCATCGTCGTCGACGACGGCTCGACCGACCGTACGGGAGAGGTGGCGGCGGGCCACGGCGTGACGGTGCTGCGGCCGCCGCGCAACCTCGGCAGCAAGGCGAAGGCGCAGAACTACGCGCTGCCGCACTGCGACACCGATCTCGTGCTCGCGGTCGACGCCGACACCGTGCTCGCCCCCGACTACATCGAGCGGATCGGACCGGCCTTCGACGACCCCGGTGTGGTCGTGGCGGCGGGCAATGTGCAGACGCGCTTCACGCGGACGGTCTGGGAGCGCGGGCGATCGGTCGAGTACCTCTTCGGCTTTCACTGGCAGCGGCCGATCCAGAACCGCGCCAACAGCCCCATGGTCTGCTCGGGTTGCTGCTCGGCATTCCGGCGCGACGTCCTCGTGGCGTCCGGAGGCTTCCCCGAGCGCACGATCGTCGAGGACATGGACTTCACCTGGTCCCGGCAGATCGAGGGCCGCAGAGCCGTCTACGTCGGCGACGCGGTGGCGTGGGCGGCCGACCCCGAGACCCTCAGATATCTGCGCAAGCAGGTGTGGCGCTGGATGGCGGGCTTCTGCCAGAACGTGCGCCTGCACCTGGGACCGCTCGTGACCAGGAAGCCCCTGCTCGCCCTCTGGATCCTCCTCGCGCTGGTGGAGATCCTCACGGCACCGCTGTGGTGGGCCACGCCCTTCGTCCTCGCGGCGACGACGGAACAGTCCCTGGCATCGGCCCTGGCGTGGTGGGTCGCCGCGGAAGTCCTCCTCACCGCACCACCCCTCGTCTACGCGGCCCACCGCCGCAGACTCCCCCTCCTCGGCGTGCTCCTGAACATCCCCTGCGTCTACCCGAACAAGGTCGTCAACCTCTACTACGCCTGGAAGGCCCTCGCCGTCGAACTCCTCCTGGTCCCGCTCCGGCTGTCCCGGGGACTCACCGTGTACGAGAAGGGCCGCGCTTCGACCCCCTGTCCGGCAGGGTGAGCACCGGGGCTCGCGTAGGGTGCAGGCGTGACGACGTATGTGGCGCTGCTGCGCGGGATCAATGTGGGCGGCCACAAGAAGGTGCCGATGGCGGCCCTGCGGGAACTGCTCGGCGGGCTCGGTTACGGCGACGTCCGCACGCTTCTGCAGAGCGGGAACGCGGTCTTCAGCCGCGACGAGCAGGACCCGGGCCGGGTCGCGGCCGAGCTCGAGCGGGCCCTGGCGGACCGCTTCGGGTTCGAGGTGGCGTGCGTCGTCCTCAGCGCGGCCGAGCTGCGTGCCGTGGTCGAACGGAATCCCTTTCCGCCCTCGTCCTTCGAACCCGCGAAGTTCCTGGTGACCTTCCTGTCGGGACCCGTCGATCCGGGGCGGCTGAGCGGCATCGACCCGGAAGCGTACCTGCCGGACGAGTTCCGGCTCGGCGAGCGCGAGATCTTTCTGCACTGCCCGAACGGCATCGGCAGAAGCAAGCTCGCCGAGGTCCTGGCGAACGCCAAGCTCGGCGTCACCGCCACCGCCCGGAACTGGAACACCGTCACCAAACTGCTGGGGATGACGGACGGCTGACCCTCCGTCAGTGGTGGTCTCCGCCGTGACCACGGCTGTGCCGCCGCCAGGAGAAGCCGCCGGGCAGCCGCACCGTCGTCGTACGTCGGCCGTGGCGGTGCCAGGTGATGTGAGCCTGACGCGGACCGAACGATACGGACCAACCGTGCGGGCTCAGGTTGAGGTGGACGAGCTTGGGGACGATCGTCACGCGCTTGTGGTAGTGGATCGGCATCGGGCGCCTCGCTCGGATCGATGGATCGATGGATCGGCGAATCGACGGGTCAACGGGGCAACGGGGTCGACGTATCGATGGGTCAACGGGGCCAACGGGGTCGACGGATCTACAGGGTCGATGATTTTCTTCCCATGATGTCGGATTGCCGGTCGTGTCCCGGGGGCCGAGACTGGGCGTGTGAGCCGTCCGTACCAGGTCGTACTGGTCGGCGTGCCCATCCACTGCGTGGGCATGCCCGAGCCGGGCGACCCGCCCACCGGCACTGAGCTGGCCCCGGCGGCCCTGCGGGCCGCAGGCCTGGCGGACGCCGTCGCAGCCGCGTCCGACCTCGGTGATCTCGACGTACGGCTCGTCGGCCCGGCCAGGGACGCCAGAACCGGTGTCCAGGGATGGCCGTCCGTGCGCGCCGCCACGGGGGCGCTGCGGGCCCGGCTCGCCGACATCGTGCGCGAGGGCACAGTGCCGCTCGTGCTCGGGGGCGACTGCACCCTGCTTCCCGGAGCGCTGGCGGGCGCGCACGACGCCCTCGGCACTGTGGGCCTGGCCTACCTGGACGGGCACCTCGATCTCTACGACGGCCGGACGTCGACCACGGGCGAGCCCGCGGACATGCCGGTGGCCGTGGTGACCGGCGCCGGTCCAGCCGCGTGGTGTGACGAGGTGGCCGCCCCCATCGTCTCTGCCGACCGGCTCGCCCTCCTCGGACCGCGGGACCGCGAGGAGGCCGCGGGGCTGGCCTCGGTCCTGCCGGAGGAAGTCGGACTGCGGCCCGAACTCAGCCCCGCGGACCTGCGTTCCCGCGGTATGCGCGAGGCCGGGGCGGATGCGCGGGACCGCCTGGCCGCCGGTACGCCGGACGGCCGCCACTGGGTGCACCTCGACGTCGACGTCCTGGACGAGCAGGCCTTCCCGGCCACCGACTACCTGATGCCGGGCGGCCTGACCACCGCCGAACTCCACGACCTGATGCAGCCGCTGACCGCTGACCGCGGCCGCCTGGCGGGCCTGTCGATCGGCTGCTACAACCCGGCCAAGGACCCGGACGGTTCCGGAGCCGAAGCGCTGGTCGGGCTGCTCGGAGATCTGCTGGCGCGCTCGTAACCATGGCCGCTCTCCGGCCATCATGCGCCGGATCCGGGCGAGGACCGGCGAGACCGAGACGGGCCCGCCGCGCCTCACGCGTATGCGTACCGCCTCACGCGCATGCGTACCTGGGGGCCTTGCTCCGCCCCAGCAGCCCAACAGGCCCGAACCTTCCCGGCCGGGAGCAGCCCCCGGCTCCATCAGGCCGTCAGTGCCGCGATCCGCGGTACGCGGGACTCGTCGTAGCGCTGGAGCAGGAGCCGTGCCAGTTCGGGGGACGGGCCGAGGACACCGGCCAGCGCGTCGGCGCCGGCCTCCCGCGCGCCCGCGGCGATGCGGTCCGGCAGGAAGCCGGGAGCGATGACGTACGGCGCGACGGCCACCCGCCGCGCGCCCTCGGCGCGCAGCTGCCGCACCGCGTCCTCGGTGCGGGGAAGTGATGCGGAGGCGAACGCAGGTCGCACGGCGCACCAGCCGGTGTGCCGCCACTCCCGCGCGATTTCAGCGATCACTGCGATCGCCTCCGGGTCCGATGAGCCCGCCGAGGCCAGCACGACCCCGGTCGAGCGCCGGTCGCCGGGGCGCACCCCGGCTTCGTACAGCCGCCGCTCCAGGGTGGCCGTGAGGAGCGGGGACGGGCCGAGTACGTCCGCCTGCCGGAGGGTGAGCCGGGGGAGGCGGGCAGACGCCTCGCGCAGGACGGTCGGGATGTCCGACTTGGCGTGGAAGGCACGGGTGAGCAGCAGCGGCAGGGCTATGACGTCCCGCACAGCCCCGGCGCCCGGCCGTTCCAGGCTGAGTTTTTCCAAGACCTGCGGCACGCTCGGCGCGTTGAACTCGAGAAAGCCGGTCTCGACGCGCAGCCCGGGCCGCAGCGACCGCACCCGCTCGGTGAGCGCGGTGACGGTCGCCGCGTGCCGCGGGTCGCGGCTGCCGTGGGCGACGACGAGGAGTACGGGCGAGGGCGCAGGGGCGTGCATGGGCTTCAGCGCATTCAGCTCTTGACGAGGAGACCGCGGTTCTTCAGCACCCACCGCTCCAGCGGGCTGAAGATCAGCAGGTCGATCGCGATTCCGACGAGGAGGATCAGGAGGATGGCGAGGAAGATGCCGGGCATGTCCGCGTTGTTGCGCCCGTTCTCCAGCAGCTGGCCCAGGCCCAGGCCCAGTTCGGGAGACGAGGCGATGATCTCCGCGGCCATCAGCGAGCGCCACGAGAAGGCCCAGCCCTGCTTCAGCCCCGCCAGGTAGCCGGGCAGCGCGGCCGGCATGACGATGTGCCGGGTGCCGCGGAGTCCGGTGGCGCCCAGAGTGCGTCCGGCGCGCAGAAACAGCGGCGGCACCTGGTCGACGCCGGAGACCAGGCCGTTGGCGATCGAGGGCACCGCGCCGAGCAGGATCACGGCGTACATCATCTTGTCGTTGAGCCCGAGCCAGAGCACGGCCGGCGGCACCCAGGCCACCGACGGCAGCGACTGGAGGCCGGACAGGATCGGGCCGATGGCCGCGCGCACGAACCTCACCCGGGCGACCAGCAGGCCGAGGGGGGTGCCGATGGCGAGCGCCAGCAGGAATCCCAGCAGTCCCCGGGAGACGCTGGTCCAGATGACCTCGTGCAGCTCACCCTGGAGCCACAGATCGGTCACGCTCTCCCACACCGCGGACGGCGCAGGGAGCTTGTACTCCTCGGTGACCTTCGCCCAGACCAGCAGCTGCCAGACGACCATCACCAGGGCGACGGCCAGCAGCGGCGGGAACACCTTCTGTACCAGGGCCTGGCGCAGCGGGGTGCGCCGCACCTGCACCGTGTCCAGGGCGTCCAGGCCCGCCTCGAGCCCGGCCAGGTCGTTCGCGTCCTCGGTCTTCTGCGGCAGCACCGCGTCCTTGGTCTCAGTGCTGGCCATGACGGCGGATCTCCCCACGCAGTTCCTCGGTGATCTCGACGGACAGCTCCGCCACCGCGGCGTCCTCGATGCGGCGCGGCTGCGGGATGTCCACCTTCCATTCACGGGCGACCCGGCCCGGCCGCGAGGACAGCAGCACGACGCGCTGGGCGAGCCGTACCGCCTCCCGCACGTTGTGCGTGACGAACAGGATGGAGACGTCCGTCTCCCGCCAGATACGGGTCAGCTCGTCGTGCAGCACGTCGCGCGTGATCGCGTCGAGCGCGGCGAACGGCTCGTCCATCAGCAGCAGCCGGCTGTCCTGGGCGAGCGCGCGGGCCAGTGCCACGCGCTGCCGCATTCCGCCGGACAGCTCGTGCACCCGCTTGCGGTACGCGCCGGTGAGCCGTACGAGCTCCAGCAGGCGCTCGGCCTCCTCGCGACGCTCGCCGCGCGGCACTCCGCGCAGTTTCAGTGCGAGCTCGATGTTCTTGCCCGCGGTCAGCCACGGGAAGAGGGCGTGCTCCTGGAACATCAGGGCCGGCCGGCCGCCGGGGACTTCGATGCCCCCGGCGGACGGCCGGTCGAGCCCTGCGACCAGGTTGAGCAGGGTGGATTTGCCGCAGCCGGACGCTCCCAGGAGCGTGACGAACTCACCCGGAGCCACATCGATGGTGATGTCGTCCAGTACGAGCTGCTGCGCACCGGGTCGGCCGAAGGACTTCGAGACGTGCGCGATGCGGGCGGCGTAGGACGCTGCGATGTCGGCGTCGGCAGCCTTGGTGAGCGTGGCGGACATGGGTGTCACCTCCTGGAAAGGTCCGGCGTGCAATTACTTGGCGCTGAGACCGGCGTCGTCGACCTCGGGCTTGCCCTCGGCCTTCAGCACCTTGTTCAGCGGGCCGAGGTCGTAGATGCCCTTCAGGTCCGGCTCCTCCAGCAGTCCGGCCTTGACCGCGTGCTCGGCCTCGGTGTTGAGCGTGGCGGCCAGCGGGTCATCTGTGATCTCGATGCTCTTCCACGCCGGGTCGAGCACCTCGGGCGGCAGGGCCTTGCCGGACAGCTTCTTGAGCGCGGCGTTGGCGGAGGCCTTGGCCTTGTCCGGGTTGTCCTTGATCCACTGGTTGGTCTTCACCGAGCCGCGCAGCACGGCCTCGACGACGTCCGGGTGCTCGTCGAGGAAGCTCTGCGACACGATGAGGTTCGTGATCACGAACTTCTTGTCGGGCCACAGCGTGCCCTCGTCGAGGAGGACCTTCCCACCCTCCGCGACGAGCTTGGAGGCCGTCGGCTCGGGCACCCACGCGCCGTCGATGGAACCGGACTTGTAGGCGTCCGGCGTCACCTTGTTGTCCGTGCGGACGACGGACACATCGCCCTTGCCGCTCTCGGCGTCGACCTTCCAGCCCTGCTCGGCGATCCAGTGGAGGAACGCCACGTCCTGCGTGTTGCCCAGCTGCGGGGTGGCGATCTTCTTGCCCTTGACGTCGTCGAGAGTCTTGATCTTCTTCGGGTTGACGACCAGCTTCACGCCGCCCGAGGCGGAACCGCCGATGATCCGCAGGCTCTGGCCCTTGGACTTGGTGTAGCCGTTGATCGCGGGGGAGGGGCCGATCCAGCCGATGTCGATGGAGCGGGAGTTGAGCGCCTCGATCTCGGACGGTCCGGCGTTGAAGGTGGCGGAGGTGAGCTTGGTGCCGCCCAGCTCCTTCTGGAGGATGCCCTCCTGGTCGCCCACCAGCGCCGTGGCGTGGGTGAGGTTCGGGAAGTAGCCGATCTTCACCTCGTCGACGGAGAGCTTCTTGCCCTTGGGAGCCGGCGAGCTGGTGTTGTCCCCCTCCTTGGCCTGCGAGCCGTAGCCGCAGGCGCCGAGGGCGCCGGCCAGAAGCGGGAGGACGGCGGCCGCGGCGAGGAGGCGGCCGCGGCGGGATGGTCGAGCGGAGGTCGTGCGATCGGCAGACACGGGAGGTCTTCCTCTCGTAGAGGCCGGCGTCCGGTCAGGGGACGCCCGGCAGGTCGGTCGGTCTTCGGCGCGGGGGGTGAGGGCTGGGGATGCGGCTCATGAGCGCACACATCGCCCGGTCCCGCCCTGACCGCTGCCGAGGACACCGCTGCCTATGCGGCCGCCCTCCTTGGCGAAGGTCGAGAAGACGTCGACAACCATGCTCAGAAGTCCCATCCCTCGTCGTCCGCGGCCGCCTCGTCCGCCGTCGCGGAGGCGCCGAACGCGGTGCCGACCATGCCGGCCGTCAGGGTCGTGCCGTCCGCCGGGTCGATCAGCAGGAAGGACCCGGTGCGGCGGGAGTCGGCGTACGCGTCCAGGGCGAGGGGCTCCGCGGTGCGTACGACGACCCGGCCGATGTCGTTGGCCGCCAGCTCGCCCGGCGCCGGGTGCTGGGACAGATCGTCCAGGGTCAGCCGGGAGGGGATCTCCTTGACGATCGCCTTCACCGTGCGGGTGGTGTGCTTGAGCAGCACGCGCGCGCCGGGCTTCAGCGGACGGTCGTGGAGGTGGCAGACGGTCGCCTCGATGTCCTGCGTCGTGGCGGGCGCCGAGGCGGTCGGGACGATGATGTCGCCGCGGGAGATGTCCAGGTCGTCGGCCAGCCGGACGGTGACGGACTGCGGGGCCCAGGCCACGTCCACGGAGTCGCCCAGCGCGTCGATGCCCTCGATCGTGCTGGTGAGGCCCGACGGCAGGACGGTGACCTCGTCGCCGGTGCGCAGCACGCCGGAGGCGATCTGGCCCGCGTAGCCGCGGTAGTCGGGGTGCTCGGCGGTCTGGGGGCGGATCACGTACTGGACCGGGAAGCGGGCGGGCTCCTGCGATGCGTCGGTGCCCACCGGCACCGTCTCCAGGTGCTCCAGCACGGTCGGGCCGCCGTACCAGTCCATGTTCGCCGACGCCGTCACCACGTTGTCCCCGGCCAGTGCGGAGATCGGGATGGCGGTGATGTCCGGGACGCCGAGGGAGGCGGCGTACTGCGTGAACTCCTCGGCGATGGCGGCGAAGACGGGCTCGGCGTAGTCGACGAGGTCCATCTTGTTGACCGCAAGGACCACGTGGGGCACCCGGAGGAGCGCGGCCACGGCGGCGTGCCGGCGGGTCTGCTCGACCACGCCGTTGCGCGCGTCGACCAGGACCACGGCGAGCTCCGCGGTGGACGCACCGGTGACCATGTTCCGGGTGTACTGCACGTGCCCGGGGGTGTCGGCCAGGATGAACCGCCGCCGGGGCGTGGCGAAGTAGCGGTACGCGACATCGATGGTGATGCCCTGCTCCCGCTCCGCGCGCAGCCCGTCGGTCAGCAGCGCCAGGTCCGGCGCCTCCTGGCCGCGGCTGCGCGAGGCGTGCTCCACGGCCTCGAGCTGGTCCGCCAGCACCGACTTGGAGTCGTGCAGCAGCCGGCCGACCAGCGTGGACTTGCCGTCGTCGACGGATCCCGCGGTGGCGAAGCGCAGCAGCGAGGTGGCCGCGGCCTCCTCGACGATCGCGCTCGTGGTCGAGCTCGTGCTGGTCATGGCTAGAAGTACCCCTCGCGCTTACGGTCTTCCATCGCGGCCTCGGACAGCTTGTCGTCGGCGCGGGTCGCGCCCCGCTCGGTCAGCCGCGACGCGGCGATCTCCGCGATCACGGCCTCGATCGTGGTCGCGTCGGAGTCCACGGCGCCGGTGCAGGACATGTCGCCGACCGTGCGGTAGCGCACCAGCCGGGTCTCGACCCGCTCACCGTCCTTCGGGCCGCCCCACTCGCCGGGGGCCAGCCACATGCCGCTGCGCTGGAAGACCTCGCGGTCGTGGGCGTAGTAGATCTCCGGGAGTTCGATCTTCTCCCGGGCGATGTACTGCCACACGTCAAGCTCGGTCCAGTTCGACAGCGGGAAGACCCGGACGTGCTCGCCGGGGGAGTGGCGGCCGTTGTAGAGCTGCCACAGCTCGGGGCGCTGGCGCCGCGGGTCCCAGCCGCCGAACTCGTCCCGCAGCGAGAACACCCGCTCCTTGGCGCGGGCCTTCTCCTCGTCCCGCCGCCCGCCGCCGAAGACCGCGTCGAAGCGGTTCTTGTCGATGGCGTCCAGAAGGGGGACGGTCTGCAGCGGGTTGCGGGTGCCGTCGGGGCGCTCGCGCAGCTCGCCGCGGTCGATGAACTCCTGGACGGAGGCGACGTGCAGCCGCAGTCCGTGCCGGGCGACCGTACGGTCCCGGTAGTCGATGACCTCGGGGAAGTTGTGCCCGGTGTCCACATGCAGCAGGGAGAAGGGGATCGCCGCAGGGGCGAACGCCTTCAGCGCCAGGTGCAGCATGACGATCGAGTCCTTGCCGCCGGAGAAGAGGATCACCGGCCGCTCGAACTCGCCCGCCACCTCGCGGAAGATGTGCACCGCCTCGGACTCGAGCGCGTCCAGGTGTGTCAGGGCGTACGGGTTGTCGGTGCCCTCGCTCACGATCGCGGCCGTCGTCACGCTGCACCCCTCTCGTTCGCCCCGCCGCGCCAGCGGCTCGTGTCACTGCCGCCCGCGCGGCGCAGAGGTGCGGCCTCCCCCAACCTCCGGCCGGGGGTGCCCCCAGCCGGCTGCGGCCCGGCGGCCGCGCGTGCGTCGCTCACGCCAATCCCCTCTCAATCAGCAGCGCATGCAGCGCGGCGGCGGACTCCTGCACGGTCTGGTTCTGCGACTCGATCCGCAGGTCGGGCGCCTCCGGCTCCTCGTACGGGTCGTCGACCCCGGTGAGCCCGGAGATCTCGCCGGCCGCCTGCTTGGCGTAGAGACCCTTCACGTCGCGCACGGAGCACACCTCGACGGGGGTCGCGACATGCACCTCGACGTACGCGGTGCCCTCGGTCTGGTGGCGCTTGCGCACCGCCTCGCGGGAGTCCGCGTAAGGCGCGATGACCGGGACGAGCGCCTTCACGCCGTTGCTCGCCAGCAGCTCGGCGACGAAGCCGATGCGCTGCACGTTGGTGTGGCGGTCCTCGCGGGAGAAGCCGAGACCGGCGGAGAGGAACTCGCGGATCTCGTCCCCGTCCAGCACCTCCGCCCGGTGGCCCTCGCCGCGCAGCCGCTCCGCCAGCGCGTAGGCGATCGTCGTCTTGCCCGCGCTCGGCAGACCGGTGAGCCACACCGTGGCGCCCAACATGGGCGCGCTCGCCTCCGGGCGCTCAGACCCGGTGTCTCGCGCGCCGTGGCCTGTCACGCTCATGTCCCGTCCTTCGCGTATTCGTTCCGTCATCAGCCGTGCAGCCCGCACTCGGTCTTGTTGCGGCCCGCCCAGCGGCCGGCGCGCGCGTCCTCGCCCTCCAGCACCCGGCGGGTGCACGGCGCGCAGCCGACGGAGGCGTAACCGTCCATCAGCAGCGGGTTGGTGAGCACGCCGTGCTCGGCGACGTACGCGTCCACGTCTCCCTGCGTCCAGCGGGCGATCGGGGAGACCTTGACCTTCTGCCGCTTGGCGTCCCAGCCGACGACCGGGGTGTCCGCCCGGGTCGGGGACTCGTCGCGGCGCAGGCCCGTCGCCCACGCGTCGTACCCGGTCAGGCCCTCCTCGAGCGGCTTGACCTTGCGCAGGGCGCAGCACAGGTCCGGGTTCCGGTCGTGCAGCTTCGGCCCGTACTCGGCGTCCTGCTCGGCGACTGTCTGGCGGGGGGTGAGGGAGATGACGTTGACGTCCATCACGGCCTCGACCGCGTCGCGGGTGCCGATGGTCTCCGGGAAGTGGTAGCCGGTGTCGAGGAACACCACGTCGACGCCCGGGCGGGCGCGCGAGGCGAGGTGTGCCACCACGGCGTCCTCCATGGAGGAGGTCACGCAGAAGCGGCCGCCGAAGGTGTCGGTGGCCCAGCGCAGGATGTCGAGCGCGGACGCGTCCTCCAGGTCGCGGCCCGCCTGCCCGGCCAGCTCCTGGAGTTCAACTGCCGTGCGCTGCTGTGCGGTTGTCATGCGGTGTTGCCCCCTTCGCTGCGGTCGCGCTGCAGACCCTTGGCCAGCAGCCCGAGGAACGACAGGCGGAACGCGCGGTTGCAGGACGCGCATTCCCAAGCTCCGTGGCCCTCCTCGGAGGGCCGCAGGTCCTCATCACCGCAGTACGGGCAGTAGAACGGCGCCGCTCGCTCGCTCACAGCGCCTCCCGGTTCGCCCCGCCGCGCCGGCGGCTCGTGTCGCTGCCGCCCGCGCGGCGCAGAGGTGCGGCCATCGTGGTTGTGGGCAGCCCGGCGGCCGCGCGTGCGTCGCTCACGACAGCGCCTCCTCGGACGCACGCGCCGCCCACTGGGCGAACCGCTCGCCGTCCGCGCGCTCCTTCTGGAAGCGCTTGAGCACCCGCTCGACGTAGTCGGTCAGTTCGGCGGAGGTGACCTTCAGGCCGCGGACCTTGCGGCCGAAGCCGGGCTCGAGGCCCAGCGCGCCGCCCAGGTGCACCTGGAAGCCCTCGACCTGGTTGCCGTCCTTGTCCAGGACCAGCTGGCCCTTGAGACCGATGTCCGCGACCTGGATACGGGCGCAGGCGTTGGGGCAGCCGTTGACGTTGATGGTGATCGGCTCGTCGAAGTCCGGCAGCCGGCGCTCGAGCTCGTCGACGAGCGAGGCGCCGCGCGCCTTCGTCTCGACGATGGCGAGCTTGCAGAACTCGATGCCGGTGCAGGCCATGGTGCCGCGGCGGAAGGCCGACGGCTTGACCTGCAGGTCCAGCGCCTCGAGACCGGCGACCAGCGACTCGACCTGCGACTCCTCGACGTCGAGCACGAGCATCTTCTGTTCGACGGTGGTACGGAGGCGGCCCGAGCCGTGTGCCTCGGCCAGCTCGGCGATCTTGGTGAGGACGGTGCCGTCGACCCGGCCGACGCGCGGGGCGAAGCCGACGTAGAAGCGGCCGTCCTTCTGGCGGTGGACGCCGACATGGTCGCGCCACTGCTGGACGGGCTGGTCGGGGGCGGGCCCGTCGACCAGCTTGCGCTTCAGGTACTCGTCCTCGAGCACCTCGCGGAACCGCTCGGCGCCCCAGTCGGCGACCAGGAACTTCAGCCGGGCGCGGGTGCGCAGCCTGCGGTAGCCGTAGTCGCGGAAGATCGAGACGACGCCCTCGTAGACCTCGGGCACCTCGTCGAGCGGGACCCAGGCGCCGAGCCGGACACCGATCTTGGGGTTCGTCGACAGGCCGCCGCCGACCCACAGGTCGAAACCGGGGCCGTGCTCGGGGTGGTTGACGCCGACGAATGCGACGTCGTTGATCTCGTGCGCGACATCCAGCAGCGGGGAGCCGGAGATCGCCGACTTGAACTTCCGCGGCAGGTTGGAGAAGGCCGGGTTGCCGATGATGCGGCGGTGGATCTCCTCGATGGCCGGGGTGCCGTCGATGACCTCGTCCTCGGCGATCCCGGCGACCGGGGAGCCGAGGATGACGCGCGGGGTGTCGCCGCACGCCTCCGTGGTCGACAGGCCGACGGCCTCCAGGCGGCGCCAGATCTCGGGCACGTCCTCGATCCGGATCCAGTGGTACTGGACGTTCTGCCGGTCGGTGATGTCGGCCGTGCCGCGGGCGAACTCCTGGGAGATCTCGCCGATGACCCGCAGCTGCTCGGTCGTCAGCCGCCCGCCGTCGATGCGGACCCGCATCATGAAGTACTCGTCGTCCAGCTCCTCCGGCTCGAGGATCGCGGTCTTGCCGCCGTCGATGCCGGGCTTGCGCTGGGTGTAGAGGCCCCACCAGCGCATACGCCCGCGCAGGTCGGCACCGTCGATCGAGTCGAAGCCGCGGTGGGCGTAGATCGTCTCAATGCGCGTCCGCACATTGAGACCGTCGTCGTCCTTCTTGGTCTGCTCGTTGGCGTTGAGCGGGGTGAAGTGGCCCTTGGCCCACTGGCCCTCGCCGCGGTGGCGTCCGGCCTTGCGGCGGGTCGTTGCAGCCGTAGCGCGTTCTGGGGTGGCGGCCATGGGTGTGATGTCCTTCGGGGCGGCTCAAGGGGGCGGACCGGGCTGGCGGCACCCTCTCTGACCTGCCGATATGCAGGTGTCCCCGGCACAGCGCGGAGGCGCGTGCAGCAGTGGGGGACTGGGGGCGTCAGCTCGTCCGCGACAATGGGGACGGCGGTGGGTGCGGCAGTGCTGTGACTATCAGCCCGCCGGACAGATGGCGCTGGACATGCGGCCGAGGTCGACGTGCCGCCGACTCACCAAGGCAATTCCAGCTCGAGACATGACGAAAGCGTGTCACGGGGGTCTCGGGAGCGTCCACCGGTATCCATCATGTGGACAGCAATGTCCCGTTCCGTGAGATGATGTGGTGCGGGTCACGCACCCGGCCAGGGGCCAGGTGCGGGCACCTCCGGTTCCTCCTCGGTCTTCGTCCCGAAGAGCCGGAAGCCGCGGCGCCGGTAGTTGTCGAGGGCGTACGGACCGTCCTTGCTGCAGGTGTGCACCCACACCCGCTTGGTCGGGGTGAGCCCCGGCCAGCGCTCGGCGAGGTCCCAGGCACGGGCTGTGCCCTCGCTCAGCAGGTACCCGCCGACACGCCGCCCCCGGAAGGCGGGGATCAGCCCGAAGTACGAGATCTCCACGACCCCCTCGTCCTGGGCCTCCAGCTCGATGTACCCGGCGGGGGTCCCGCGGACGTAGGCGACCCAGGTCTCGACGCCGGGCCGGTCCAGGAACGCCTGCCACCGCTCGTACGGCCAGCCGAGCCGGTCGGTCCACGTCACGTCGCCGCCGACGGCGGTGTAGAGGAAGCGGCTGAACTCGGGTGAGAGCACCTCGGACCGGACGATCCGTATGCCGCTGCCCGCGTCCGGCGGGGTGGCGGGCGCGAGGTCGGCGGGCGAGGTCTGCTCCAGGGACCAGGTGGTCACGGTGATGCTCATACCTGACAGCCAACCACGCGCGCCGGACACCCTCACCGGCGGAGCAGCCGCCGGGGCGGCTCCTCCTGTGACGTCCGCTGTGACTCATCGCACGTCGGTCATCCTGGCGAAGACGACGACGTTGCCCGAGTAGCCGTTGGTCTTCGAGAAGCCGCCGCCGCACGTTATGACCCGGAGCTCCGGCCGCCCGGTGTCGCCGTAGACCCGGTCCGCGGGGAAGTTCCGCTTCTCGAACACCTCGATGCCGTAGATCTCGAACACCGCGGTACGGCCGTCCTCCCGGACCACCTCCACCCGGTGCCCCTTCCTGAGGGCGCCGAGGTTGTAGAACACGACGGGCCCGGTCTGGTTGTCCACGTGCCCCACGATGACCGACGTCCCGCTCTGGCCGGGGGAGACGGCGTCCTTGAACCATCCGGCCAGGTTCTTCTCCGTCGCCGGGGGCGCGTCGACCCAGCCTTCGGGGTCGAGGCCCACCGGCATCAGCGGGGCGTCGATCCTGATGGCGGGGATCACCACCCGGCTCGGGGTGGACGCGGGCAGCGGCCGGGGCAGCGGGCTCGCGGGTGCCGAGGTCTTGTGCGCGGCCTCGGACCGGTGCTCGGCCGCGGAATCGGAGGTCGGCTGCGGCGGACCCGACTCCTCGTGCGACCCGTTCCTTATGAGGGCGACCCCGATGAGAAGGACCAGGATTATGAACCCCCAGGGCGAGCGCTTCGTCCGTACCGGCGTGTAGCCGCCCCGGCCCGGGCTGTCCTTCGCACGCATCTCTCACCCCTCGGGCCCTGCGGGCGCGGTCGCGTCCGCACCTGGTTCTAACGGCACGTTAGGACCGGGCGGTTGGGGCGGCGACAGCAGGCGGGCGAACGGGTGGTGGGGCGCAAGGGGGCCGCCGGTCCCCACCCGGCCGGAGCAGCGCGGCATGCGCGTCCCGCCCGGCCGGGCGAGCGTAGGAGCATGCACGCCTCCCGGACCCTCGTTGCCGCCGCGCTCGCCGTGGCGGCTCTCGGCCTGCTCGCTCCGCTCGCCGCCGCGGACCCCGGCCGCGAGGGCCCGAGCGACATCGTCGTCACACCGGTGACGGTGAAACAGGGCGGCACCCTGACGATCACCGTCGACGGCCGCAGCTGCCGCGGCACGGGCCGTGCCTACGACCCGATCGTCGAATCCAACGCCTTTCCGCGCACCCGGCTCAGGGGGCAGCCCGGCACGTCCTCATCGGTCGCCAGGCCCAAGGTCTTCGGCGCCGTGGAGCCCGGCACGCACACCGTCTCCGCCACCTGCGGCGGCTGGACGGTCACGGGCGGGCGCTTTCGCGTCGTAGCGCGCGAAGCCGGTCGGCGGGCGGAGGAGGGGACCGCGACCGCGGGCAACGCCCGCACGGCAGACAGCGCCGGCACGGCAGACAAGGCCCACAAGGACCGCAAGGCCCATAAAGCCGACGAGGCCGCTGAGGCCCGCAAGAAGAGACCGGCCGCCGCCGGGACCGTGGACGAGGACACAGCCCGCGCCTCCGGCGGGACCGTCGTCCCGCCGCACGGTGTCGCCACCGCGGCACCGCCCCCGGTCCACAGCGCCCCGGCGATCCCGCGGCGCCCGGTGAGGGCCGGTTTCGGCGGCGGCGGCTCGCACGTACCCCCGGTCACCGTCGCCCTCGGCATCGGGCTCGTCGCGGGCTCGCTGGCGGCCGGGGGCTACTACCTCATCCGCCGCCGCCCGGCCGACTTCGGCTGACGCCGGCAGTCTCCCCGAGTCAGCCCGGGGCGGACCGCGCCGCGAGCAGAGCGGGCGCCGTCGAGTGCGGCAGCAGGTCCGAGGCGTCGGCCGGGGTGAGCAGCTCGACCCGCATCCCGTCGGCGAAGCGGTACGGCCGGTGGTCCAGCAGCCCGCCGAGCGTCCGCCGGACCCGGGACAGCTCGGCCCGCACGGTCACCGTACGCGCCGGATCGCCGAACAGATCCGCGGCCAGCTGCGACGCCGTACGGCCCTCGCGGTGCCGGGCGAGGACGTACAGCAACTCCGCATGGCGCGGGGTCAGTTCCTGGCTCCAGCTGCCCGCCGCCCCCGTCACGGACAGCGAGGGCTGCCCGGCCCGCCGCAGGTCCAGCACGACCCGGCCGGGCTGAGTGCCGCGTCCCTCGCCACCCGGCCCCTCGCCGTCGACCCGCAGCAGCCAGCCGTCCGGCAGCGGCTCCGCGCTGCACATGCCGAGCGAGGGGATCCAGACCTGCCCGGCCCGGAGGGACTTGGGCAGCGACACCCGGTCCGGCGGCAGCATGCCGGTGACTCCGGCCGTCCAGCCGTTGCGGTCCACGGCCAGCGCCCGGCCGCCCACCCGGGCCAGGACCGGCGCGGCCACCGAGCGGAGCCGGTCGACCGCCTCCCGGTGCCGCTCCCGTATCTCGCCCTCGGCGACCCTGGCGACCGCGGTGACCAGGGCGAGGGTGGCGGGATGGATGGCGGCGGCCGGCCCTGTCACATTGGCCACGCCCAGCAGGCGCCCATCGCGCGGGTCGCGTACGGGCGCGGCCGCGCAGGACAGCGCGTGGAAGGCGCGGACGAAGTGCTCGGCGGAGTGCACCTGGAGCGGGCCGCGGGAGACCAGCGATGTGCCGATGGCGTTGGTGCCCGCCACTTCCTCGGCCCAGCTCGCGCCGACGCAGAAGCCGAGCTGGTCGGCCTTCTTCTGGACGGTCATGTTGCCGTCGCGCCACAGCAGCCGGCCCTCGGCGTCGGTGATCACCATGATGTGCCAGGCCTCGTCGGCCGCCGCCATCAGGCCCTCGCGCAGGGTCGGCAGGACCGTCGCCAGCGGTGTCGACCGGCGCCGGTGCTCGACCTCGTCGAGTCCGAGCAGGCCCGAGTGGGTGCCCCGGTCGGGGTCGACGCCGTGCCGCAGGACCCGGTGCCACGACTCGTCGATCACTTTGCGGTGGGTGAACCGCGGCGCCCTGCCGTCCAGCGCGGCCGCCCGTAAGCCGCTGAGGAGGCGGGTGGCGTGGCGGGGGCCCACGGCCGACATCCGGGGCATGTCCAGCGGTTCGTCGTTCACGGATCCGGTCTCCGAAGTGGACTGGGCCTCCCAGCGGTAGTCCCCCTGGGCCTAGCGGCCCGGGAGGTACCGAAGGACGAAGGGGCCGGGAGGCGGGCCCGGTCGGCCGCGCCTTCCTATGGTGCCGCCGGTGACCGTGACGGGGAGGGCACTTGGCGTAATTCCTGCAACCCTCCGCAACGTTTGTGCCTCGCCGCCCCGCAGGGCAAGAGTGGGGGCGTACGCGGACGGGGTGGTGCCGTGTCGGCGCGGCATCACCCGGTTCCGGCGGACGGGCAGCTCCCGCGGACCCTCAGACCTGCACCCGCGCACGGTCCACGATCGACGCCAGGTCCAGGGTGTGCGGGAGCGTGCCGAACGCCCCGCCCCAGTCGCGGCCGAGCCGCGAGGCGCAGAAGGCGTCGGCGACCTCGGGCGGCGCGAAGCGTACGAGCAGCGAGCCCTGCAGCGCGAGCGCCATCCGCTCCACCAGCCGCCGCGCCCGTGCCTCGATCCCGCTCAGATCGGCGAGTTCGGTGAGCATGTCCTTGATCGCGCCGTCCAGGCGGTGGTCCGCGCCGCGGGCCCGGCCGAGCTCGGTGAGGAACGCGTCGAGGGCGGCGGGCTCGCGCTGGAGGGCACGCAGCACATCGAGGGCCTGGATGTTGCCCGAGCCCTCCCAGATGGAGTTGAGCGGGGACTCGCGCAGCAGCCGCGGCATGCCCGACTCCTCGACGTAGCCGTTGCCGCCCAGGCACTCGAGGGCCTCGGCCGCCAACGGCGTGCAGCGCTTGGTCACCCAGTACTTGGCGGCCGGGACCGCGAGGCGCAGCAGCTGCCGCTCCGCCTCGCCACCCTCTGTGTCCGCAGCCGCGTCGTACGCCGCCGCCAGCCGCAGCGCCACCGTCGTCGCCGCCTCCGACTCCAGCGCCAGGTCGGCCAGGACGTTACGCATCAGCGGCTTGTCGATCAGCGGGCCGCCGAAGGCGCTGCGGTACGCGGTGTGGTGCACCGCCTGCGCGACCGCCTGCCGCATGACCGCGGCCGCGCCGGTCACGCAGTCCAGCCGGGTCGCCGCGACCATGCCGATGATGGTGGCGACGCCGCGGCCCTCCTCGCCGACCCGGCGCGCCCAGGTCGTCCCGTCGAACTCCACCTCGACCGAGGCGTTGGAGCGGTTGCCCAGCTTGTCCTTGAGCCGCTGGATCCGGAAGGTGTTGCGTGTGCCGTCCGGCAGGACGCGGGGGAGCAGGAAGCAGGTCAGGCCTCCGGGCGCCTGGGCCAGTACGAGGAAGCCGTCCGACATGGGGGCGGAGCAGAACCACTTGTGACCGGTGAGGACGTACTCGCCCGCGGCGGCCAGGGGCTCGGCGCGCGTGGTGTTGGCCCGTACGTCGGAACCGCCCTGTTTCTCCGTCATGCCCATCCCCAGCAGGGCGCCCGGCTTCTCGGCGGTGGGCAGCAGGTCGGGCACGTAGATCCGCGAGGTGAGCCGCGGCTCCCACTCGGCTGCCAGCTCTGGGTCGGTGCGCAGGGCCGGGACCGCCGCGTGGGTCATGGACACCGGGCAGCCGTGGCCCGCGTCGGTCTGCGTCCACACCAGGAAGCCGGCCGTCCGCCGCAGGTGCCCGTCGGGGCGCGGCCAGGCGTCGGTGAGCCCGGAGGAGACGGCCTTGCGCAGCAGGCGGTGCCAGGCCGGGTGGAACTCGACCTCGTCGATGCGGTGGCCGTAGCGGTCGTGGGTGCGCAGGACGGGCGGTTGGTCGTTGGCCTGGGCGCCCCACTCCTGCGCCTGGGCGGAGCCCGCGGCCCGCCCCAGCTCGCCCAGCTCGGCACGTACCTCCGCCAGGCGCCCGGGCGCGGCGTGCCGGGCGACGCCCTCGGTGAGGGCGGCGTCGGTGGCGAAGACGTCGTAGCCGGTCAGCGGCGGAGCTTGATTGGTCACGGTGTGAGTCGAGGCTCCCATGCCAGATACGTTAAGGAGGTGCGAGCAGCAGAGTCATCCCCCAGGCGGTCCACGAGCCGCTGGCGCAGGGCACGCGCCCTTTATCCGCATCTGTCCAAGCGTAACGTGGGGTGGCTGCTGCTCAAGGACACGGTCAACTCGTGCATCGAGTACCGGATCCTCGGCCTGGCCGCCGAGGCGGCCTTCTTCACCCTGCTGTCGCTGCCGCCGCTGCTGCTCGGCCTCATCGGGCTGCTCGGCTACCTCGACGCCTGGACCGGCACCGAGACGATCGAGAGCATCCGGCAGAACATCCTCACCGCGTCGGGGACCGTGCTGTCCGAGCGCGGCGTGGAGGAGATCGCCCGGCCGCTGCTGAACGACGTCACCCGTGGCGGGCGGCCGGACATCATCTCGCTCGGCTTCGCCCTCGCCCTGTGGTCCGGGTCGCGGGCGGTCAACGTCTTCATCGACACGATCACCGTGATGTACGGGCTCGACGGCGTGCGGGGCATCGTCAAGACCCGGCTGCTCGCCTTCCTGCTGTATCTGATCGCCCTGGGAGTGGGGGCCGTGGCGCTGCCGCTGATGGTGGCGGGCCCCGACGCGGTCATGGACATCGTGCCGTGGAGCGAGGCGGTCGTACGCGTCCTGTACTGGCCGGTGGTCCTCGTCCTGTCGGTGGCCTTCCTCACCACGCTGTACCACGTGTCCGTACCGGTCCGCTCGCCCTGGGAGGAGGACATTCCGGGCGCGTTGGTGGCGCTGGCGATGTGGGTGCTCGGCAGCTTCCTGCTGCGCATCTACCTCACCAACACGGTCGAGGGCCCGACCATCTACGGGTCGCTGGCCGCGCCCGTGGCCGTCCTGCTGTGGATCGGCGTCTCGGCCTTCGCCGTGCTGGTCGGCGCGGCGGTCAACGCGGCGATCGACCGGGTGTGGCCCTCGGTCGCGACGGCCGCGGCGCGCGAGGCGAACGAGCGTGCACGGGAGGCGGCGGCAGCGGAGCTGATCGCGCGGGCGGCGGCCCAGCGCGCGGCCCGCGCGGGCGCGGACGGGCCGGACGAGGACTGGGACGAGTCCGAGGACGGCCCCGACGCCGAGCCGCCCTCCGAATTCCCCGAAAGGTGGGCGCAGTTCCTGCCGCCGGAGGACGTCCGCGCGCGGCTGCACGCCAAGCGGGAGGAGTGAGCCTCACCTGCGGTGGCGCGGCAGCAGCTGGGCCACGCGGGGGTACTCCTCGTGCAGCAGGCGGCCGACGAGGGCCCCGCCGAAGACCACGAACCCGACGCCCACCAGCCAGGACTGGACGACGAGCACGGTGCCGAACGGGCCGTAGGTGACGGCATTGGACGCGATCAGTGGCGAGAACACCAGCCGGGAGAACACCCGCAGGCCGATGAGGCCGATCACCGTCGCCACAGCGCCGGGCAGCAGGGCGGCCCAGCCGACCCGGCCCACGAGCAGCAGCCGCTGCGACCACCAGAAGAACAGCACGGCACTCGCCGCCGCGCTGAGGAAGTGCCAGAGAGAGGTCACGAAGGCGTTCCCGGCCGGCTGGCGGTCCTGGGTGATCTGGGCCGACACGAAGAGGTAGCCGATCAGCGCGGCGAGCCACAGCGCGTGCCGCCACATGGTGTGCCAGCGGGCCGAGGGCAGCTCCCACACCTTCTCGTAGCCGGTCTGCACGGCCGAGCCGAACGTCAGGCCGAAGACGCAGAGGGCGGCGAGGCCGTACGCGGTCGTGGCCTCGAGCGCCTTCCTGGGCTCGGAGAACAGCTCCTTGACCTCCTGCTGGGCACCCATCGACACCCCCAGGCCCTCGCTGAGCCACTCGGCGAACCCCTGGCCGTTCGCCGGGTCGACCGCCGCGACCACGATCAGCAGCGGCACCAGTGTGAGGAACCCGAGCGCCGCGAAGCCCATCGAGCGGTGCATCAGCTCCAGCTCGCTGCCCCGCCGCCAGCCGCGCGCGGCAGTGGAGCGGCCGAGCCCGCGGTACAGCCTCCGCCACGCCGACGCATCGCCCTCGGCGCCGGAAGACTTCTCGCGCATGGAATCTCGCCTACCCGATCGGGGTCATCGCGGTGCGACGGCGCACGGAGAGACCCCGGAATGGCTCAGACCGTCAGCCGTCAGCTCAGCCGTCAGCCGCCCGACCGTCAGCCGCCGACTTTCAGCCGCTCACCGGGTGCGATCACCCGGACGTCCGTCCCGGGGGCCGTGACGTGCACGGCGCGGACGAAGTTCTGGGGGTCGCGGTCGGACTTGGTGATCAGCCGGTCGCCGAGCCGCCCACTGGTGTACGCGTAGTGGTGCGGCACCGCGACCCGCGGCTTCAGCCAGGAGGTGAGCGTGGCGGCGTCCTGGGCGCTCATCACCACCTGGCGGTTGAACAGCGGGCGCAGCCGCAGCCCGTTGGTCGGTACGAGCAGCAGGTCGATGTCGGGGAAGCGGCCGGCCAGCTCCTTGAGCTCGGGGAGCAGCAGGGTGTCGCCCGCGAAGTAGACGGTCTGCCCGCCGCCTTGTACGACGAACGTGACCTCGTAGACCTTGTGCCTGGCCGGGATGGCGGTGACGGTCAGTTCGCCGCGGCCGGCCCGGTCGTCGAGGCGCGTGCTCTCCCAGGGGTAGAGGGCGCGGACGTGGCGGAATCCGGCCTTCCTGGCGCGCTCGACGACGGGGGCCGCGACGATCATCGGCACGTCCTTGTCACGGTAGGACGCGAAGGCCTCGAGGTCGCAGTGGTCGTAGTGATGGTGGCTGATGAGGACGGCGTCGAGGTCCGGAAGGTCCGCCACCGAGGAGGCGATGGGCTCCCCGGGGTGATGGGCGGGCCTCTCGCTGAACCACGGGTCCGTGAGCAGCGTCCAGCCGCCGATCTCGATCAGGTGGCAGCTGTGGGTGATCCTGGTGACGGCGAGCTGTCCGTTCATGGCCTGCTCCCGGGTGCGCGGAAGGCCTCTCCCTCACCAGTCTCACACCGCAGCCGCGCCACCGCCCTCCGGCCGGCCGTCCGTCCCTCCGTCCGTCCAGGCCGAATGGTCCCCGGCGGCCCCGTCAGTCCTCCTGGGACTTGCTGATCTCCCAGAAGCGGGGGACCGTCGAGGCGTCGAGGCTCCACGCGATCCCGAAGACGTTGTCCCGGGCCACCGCGTACTGCTTGCCCTGCCACAGCGGCAGCACCGGCAGGTCGTCGGCGACGATGGACTGGATCTCCGCGAACTCCCCGGCGGTCACCAGCCGGTCGGGCTGGGCCACGGTCGCCGGGATGAGCTTGTCGACGATGCGCTTCGACACGTAGTTGTTGGAGATGACGTTGTTCCTGCTGAAGAACGGCGAGATGAAGATGTCCGGGTCCGGGTAGTCGGGCACCCAGCCCTTGACGTAGACGCCGTAGCTCCCGGAGGCGATGCCCTTCTCGTACTCGTCGAGGCTCACGCTCTTGACCTGGGCGTCGAAGAGCCCGCTGGCGTTGAGCTGCTGGGCGAGCTCCTTGACCGCCGGCACGGTGCCGGGCCCGAAGCGGATGGGGGTGGCCCACAGCGTCAGCCGGACCTTGCCGGAGATGCCCTCCTCGCGGAGCGCCGCCTTCGCCTTGTCGCGCTGCGGCCGGTCGCCGTACTTGTCGAAGAAGGGCGTTTTGTGGCCGGTGATCCCGGCGGGGATCACCGAGTACAGCGGCTTGGCCGTACGCCGGTACACATCGCGCACCAGGGCCTGGCGGTCGACGAGATATGCGATGGCCTTGCGCACCCCGAGCTTCCCGGCCATCGGGTCGCGCATGTTGAACACCATGTGCATCACCTCGGCGCTGGCGCCGTCGACGACCTCCACGCCCCGCCGGTCGGCGGTCGTCGCGGCCTCCAGCTCCTCGATGTCCTCCGCCGCGAGTCCGCGGTAGGCGAGATCCACGGTGCCCTTCTGCACAGCCCTCTTGAGAGCAGCCGGGTCGCCCTTGAAGAACTTCATCGTCATGCCGGAGTTCTGGACGTCGGCCTCGCCCCGGTACTCCTCGTTGACGGAGAAGACCGCCTCGTTGCCGTCGATCGAGTCCAGCCGGTACACGCCGGAGCCGACGACCTCGCCGTCCGTGCGCAGCTTGTTCTCGGGGTACTCACGGTGGTCGACGATCGCGCCCGCGCTCGAGGCGATCTTCATGGGGAAGGTGGCGTCGGAGGTCTTGAGGCGGAAGACGACGGTCTTCTCGTCCGGGGTCGTGACGTCCTTGATGGACTGCAGGAGATACGACGGACCCTTGGGGTCGTTGATCCTGAGCGTGCGCTTGAAGGAGTACGCCACGTCCTCGGACGTGAAGTCGTTGCCGTTGCTGAACTTCAGCCCGTCCTTCAGCACGCAGCGGTAGACGGTGCTGTTGCCGTCCGTGAAGGAACAGCTCTTGGCGGCCTCCGGCCGGGGGGTGTTCGCGCCGTGCGGAAAGCTGATCAGCGTCTGGAAGACGTTGTTGAACACCAGCCAGGAGCCGATGTTGTAGCCCGACGCCGGGTCGAGGGCCTGTACCTGGTCGGTCGTCCCCAGGACCACGGAAGCTCCCGAGCCGTCGGCCTCGCCGTCACCCGCACCGCACCCCGTGAGCAGCCCGGCGACGACGCCTGCTCCGATCGAGCCTGCCAGCCACTGGCGACGTATCCTCAACTGCACGTTCTTCACACTTTCCGTTCGCCTGCCGGTGCGGTCGGCACCGTGGGGGGAGTGGGCGCCCGCTTCGCCGCCGCCAATTTCCCGTTTTGGGGAGGAAGTTGGGGAAGCTGCTCCTCGGATCCTCTGAGGAGTGCGGATCCGAGCCCATACCGTAGACGCCGTACTGACCCGACGTACAGCCGGGTGGGGCGACGTGTGGACCGACGGCGCCTCCTCTGTACCGGCGCACTGGGCTCGGCCCCCGGCACGGGGAGCGCCGCGCCGATGGTCCAGCCCGTGGCCGGCGCGGCTGCTGCGCCGGATGTCGACGAGGAGACGTGGCAGCGTGATGTGACGCAGGTCATAGACCAGGCAACCGCAGGTGCCGCGCGCGGGGCATCGGGGGCGGCCGGGAAAAACGTTGGCGGCTGCGGATGACCGGCGGCTAAGGTGAGCGCCGTTCAGGGCGCCGGGCGCCGTATGGGGCGCGCGGCCGCGCGAGTGAGAGCGGGAGGTGAGGACCGATGACTGTCGTTGCGATGGGCGCTGCCCGCATCCAGAAGTCCATCATTCCCATCCCCGTGGTCTCCGGCTGACCGACGTCTTCCTTCTGCGGGCGGCGTCTTCCGTCTACGGCTCGCCGGCCGACGGCTCTCGTCACCCCGGGACCACCCCCTTGAAGGGTCCATCCCGTTGAACGACCTCACCGCTTCGCACTCACTCGCCCCCTACGGCTGGGACGACGGGTTCGACGCAGACTTCACTCCGCACGCCGCCGCGGGCCTGCTGCCCGGCCGGATCGTGCGGGTCGACCGCGGCCGTTGCGATGTCGTCACGGCCAGTACCCAGGGAACGGACGGCGGCGGCACGGACAGCCAGGGCACCGTGACCGTGCAGGCGGACGCCGCGCCCGTGTGGTCCCCCGACCCCATGCAGATCGCGTGCACCGGCGACTGGGTGGCGCTCGACCCCGGCCGGCGGGTCGTGCGGGCGCTGCTGCCGCGCCGTACCGCGTTCGTCCGGTCCACCTCCTCCAAGCGGTCCGAGGGCCAGGTCCTCGCCGCCAACGTCGACCACGCCGTCATCGCCGTCTCGCTCGCGGCCGAGCTCGACCTCGGCCGCGTCGAGCGCTTCCTGGCCCTGGCCTGGGAGAGCGGAGCGCGGCCGATGATCGTCCTCACCAAGGCCGATCTCGTACCGGACCCGGCCGGACTCTCGTATCTCGTCGCGGATACGGAGGCGGCCGCGCCCGGCGTCGATGTGCTGGCGGTCAGCGCGGAGAGCGGGCAGGGCATGGACGTGCTCGCCGGAGTCCTCGGCGGGGGTACGGCCGTGCTGCTGGGCCAGTCGGGAGCGGGCAAGTCCACCCTCGCCAATGCCCTGTTGGGCGCCGAGGTCCAGGCAGTCCGAGCCACCCGCGACAGCGACGGCAAGGGACGGCACACGACGACCACCCGCGATCTGCTGCCGCTGCCCGGAGGCGGCGTGCTGATCGATACGCCGGGCCTGCGCGGCGTCGGGCTGTGGGACGCCGAGAGCGGCGTCACCCAGGTCTTCGCCGAGATCGAGGAGCTGGCGCAGCGGTGCCGCTTCCACGACTGCTCGCACACCGTCGAGCCCGGGTGCGGCGTGCTCGGGGCGGTCGAGAGCGGCGAGCTGCCGGAGCGCCGGCTGGAGAGCTACCGCAAGCTGCTGCGCGAGAACGAGCGGCTCGCCGCCCGTACGGACGCCCGGCTGCGCGCGGAACTCCGCCGGGACTGGAAGCAGAAGCAGGCGCTGGGGCGGCACATGGGCGAGCGCAAGCGGGGAACGCGGCGCTGAGACGGTCCGGCGGGCTCGGGCCGCGGTCCTTCCGGCCCGGCCTGCTGCCGGGGGGAGGGGGGAGCTACTCCTCCAGGCCCCAGCTGATGATCTTCCGCGGGTGGATGCGGATGACCTGCTCGCTGACGAACGTGCCGAGGTCGTGCCGGGTGGGCAGCAGCTCCGCCTCACCGCGGATGTCCACTCCGCGCACGACCCACGGCTTGACGCTCGCGACGTCGTCGACGACCAGCGCGACCTTCGGGTTCTGCTGCAGATTGCGCCACTTCTTGGACTGGGCCAGCGCCATGCCGCCGACCAGGATCGTCCCGTCGTCCTGCGGGAAGAATCCGACCGGGTTGGCCTGAGGCTGCCCCTGCGGATCCACGGTGGCCATCCGTCCCAAGGGCTGGCTCTTCAGGTACGCGCGCTCGGCTTCGCTGAATTCCGTCATGCCGCCAGCATCACACCGGGACCGCTCCTCCGCATCGGAGGTGCGGCCTGGTTCGGGCCTGGGCCGGAGGGCCTACGGACGGCCGAAAGGCCGCGTCCTTTCGATCCGTGGTGCAGGGACTTGGCCGTCACTCGGCAACCGTCACCCCGAGGTCACCGCGCGAGCACCGCACCGGCCCACGCCCCCACCACGAGCAGGCACGCGAAGAGCTCGATCAGCACAGCGAGGCCGACCGCCCGCATCGCCGTCCGCGTCGACCCCCAGGCGTTGTCGTGGCTGCCGAGCCGCACCCGCTCGGCGCCGTAGAGGCCCCCCACGAAGCCGATGACCGCGCCCACCACCGGCACCAGAAAGAACCCCGCGACCCCGGCCGCACCGCCGATGTAGAGGGTCTGCCAGGGGATCCCGGCCTCCTTCATCCGGCGGGCAGGAAGCAGCCACTTGAGCGCTTGGTTGAGCAGCAGGACGGCCGTCGACCCCATCAGCACCCACCAGGCGAGCCCGGACTTCTCGGTGAGCGCCCACCACAGCACCCCCGACCAGACGACCGGCGGCCCCGGCACGCCGGGGACCAGCACGCCGAAGAGGCCGAGCAGCATGACCAGTCCGACCGCGACCAGTTGCCAGGTCCCCATGGGCCCAGCGTGCCGGAAGGTGACGGGCCGCGCTTCCCGGCGCCGGGCGGGGCGGGACAGGGTCGGTACGGCCTGGGCGGGGCCGCGGGGTCAGAGCCGCCCGGCTCTGCGGTCCTCCCGGGCGACCCAGCCCAGCTCGTACGCGTGCCAGCCCAGCTGCAGCCGCGTCGACACCCCGGTCAGATCCATCAGCCGCTTCACCCTGCGCTGCACCGTGCGCAGCCCGAGGTCGAGCTGCTTGGCGACGCTCGCGTCGGTCAGCCCGGCCAGCAGCAGCGACAGGATCTCCAGGTCGGTGCCGTCCGGTCCTTCGGGCCTGTCCTCGTACGGTGCGCCGCCCGTGCCCAGGCGCAGCGGCAGCGCGTCCCGCCACACGCTCTCGAACAGGCCCATCAGCGACTCCAGCAGCCCGCTGGCGTGCACGACCAAGGCGGCGGGCTCCGAGGTCCTGCGCGTCAGCGGGACCATCGCGAGCGTGCTGTCCGCGACCACGAGCTTCGTCGGTACCCGGTCGACCACCCGCACCTGCTCGTCACGGCCGAGCGCCGCCGTCAGCTCGGTGATCCCGGAGGGTCCGGACAGCACGTCGCGCTCGATCACCACGCGGTAGCGGACACCGCGGGTCGCGGCCCGCTCCTCGGCGTCGTTCTCCGCCCCCGTGACCGTGGTCGGGCTGCCCGTGACCAGGGCGCAGACCTCCCGGGACGCGCCGAGCTGCAGCTGGAGGAAGCGGTGCGCGACGGCGCTCGAGCCCGTCACGACCTCGACCAGGTCGTGCACGGCGGGCTCGGCGGCCTCGGCCTGGTACTCCTGGGCGAGCAGCGCCGCCGCGAGCTCCGCCTGCTCCAGCTCGTGGCGCTGCTGGGTCAGCAGCGCGCCGAGCGCCACGGCGGGCGGGGCCGCCACCCAGCGGCCCGGGCGGGCGGAGGACTGGGCGGCCAGGCCGCGCCGTTCGAGCCGGCGCAGGGTGCGTACGGCCTCCTCCTCGCGCAGCGTCAGGCGGTGCGCGAGGTCGGAGACCTCGGCTGCGCCGAGCCCGACCAGCGTGCGGTACGCAGACTCCTGAACCTCGTCAAGACCGATCGCGCTCAGCATCCGACTCCCCTGACTCCCCTGGCTCCCCTGGTTCCCCCGGCGCCTCGTCACGCGACGACGCCGCTGCGGTGGCGACCGGCGGTGGCGGATATGAGCCACGGCGCAAACCCGCCGCCGGACATCATCCCGGCACGACCTGCCACTCTGCCAAGGTGTCGGCACCGTGGTACAGGCCAATGCCCCGAAGCGCTTGAGGCGCCGCCCAAGGAGCTGACGGCCTGTCACTCAGCGGCTCCTCCGTTCCGGATCCTCCTTCCAGCTCCTCCGCTCCGACTCTTCCGTTCCAGCCTTGCCTTGCGCGTTTCCGGAAGGGCGGAGAGGTGGACAATAAGGGCATGAGTCAGCAGGGGGCGCGGCGCGGCCACGAGGACGACTGGTGGCGGGAGTTGTACGACGAGGAGAAGCCGGACACGGGGCCTGCGGGCGCCGCGGACTCCCTGGACGACCGCTTCGACTCGGCGTCCCGGGCGGTCGCTTCGGCGGGCCGGTCGTCGCCGGGAGGGTCGTCGCCGGGCGGGTCGCCGCCCGGCCGTACCGCGCCGGATCTGCCGCAACGAGCCGCGGAGGAGGGCGAGTGGTGGCAGAGCGCACCCCCCACCCTCGACTCCTCCCCACCGGACCCGGCCCCCGAGGAATGGCCCGAGCCCACCTGGCCACCCCGTGGCCGCCCGGCCCCGCGCCCGCCGGTCCTGCGCCCGCCGGCCCCGCGCACGCCGGTCCCGGGCGATGGTCGGTCGGGCCTGGATCCCGAGCCGGGCGCGGATCGAGCCCCGGCCGAGGAACCGACACCCGCCCCGCGGTCCGTGCCACGCGCGCGTGCACCCTGGGAGGCGCCCCCGGCGCCGGGCGAGCGTAACGACGACCCCCGCACGCTCCCGCGCGATGACAGCGGGCCCGGCCCCGGCGATGCCGACGCGGAGCGGACCGGCGGGGTCGTGAGTGACGGCCCCCGGCCTCCCGCGGAGGCGGAGTTCGTCGGGCGGCGGGCGCCGACGTACGAGGCCGAGCCGATCGCGTTGCCGCTCGCCGACCCCGACGACATCGGCGACCTCGCGCCGGACACCGTTCTCGACGGCGCCCGGTACGGATCACTCGTGCTGCGCGCCGCGTCGCTGCGCGGCGACTCGGGGCGCTACCGCGGCGAGCCGCGCCGGGACGCGCTGGTCACCGCACGGTTCGGGACCGGCGACGACGCGCTGCTGCTGGTCGCCGTGGCCTGCGGGGCCCGGGCCGCCGGCCACGGCGCGCGCCGCGCCGCGGCCGAAATCTGCCGCTGGGTCGGCGCAGCCGCAGGCCACAGCCACGCCCGCCTCGCCGAGGACATCCGCGCCGGCCGACGCGGCGCGCTCAAGTCCGGCCTGCACCGGCTCACCGACCGCGCCTACGGGCGCCTGCGCGCCCGCGCGACCGAACTCGGCCTGGACCCCGCCGAGTACACCGCCGCCCTCCGCTGCCTGCTGCTCCCGGCCGACCCCGGGTGCCGTACGCGCGTCTTCTTCGGTGTCGGCGGGGGCGGCCTCTTCCGGCTACGGGACGGGGTCTGGCAGGACCTCGAGCCCGCCGCCACCGAGCCGGGCTGCGGCGCGCCCGTCGTCGGCTACGGCGCCGCGCCCCCGGCCGCCGACCGGCACACCGCCGACCGGTACACCGGCGACGCGCTCACCGTCGGCCTCGGCGTACGGCCCCCCGGTGCGCCCGAAGCCCTCGCCGCGCCATCCTCCGCCGCCGCGCAGAGTCCCGAGCCGGGCCCCGAGCCGTCCGCTGAACGCTTCCTGTTCCGGGCCTCCGTCGCCCGCCCCGGTGACACCCTGCTGCTCTGCAGCGCGGGCCTCGCGGAACCGCTGCGCGACGAGCCCGAGCTCGCCGGGATCCTCGCCGGCCGGTGGGCCTGCGCCGCTCCGCCCGGCCTCGCGGCCTTCCTTGCCGACGTGCAGCTGCGCGTCACCGGATACGCCGACGACCGTACGGCCGCCGCCGTCTGGGAGGCGTAATCAGGACCGCGGCCAGGAGGCGGGAGCGCCCGGACCGTGGGTTGATGGTCGGGAGGGGAGGGAAGCCCGACTGACCTCGACCCCGAAGGGGCGCGCACCCATGGCCAAGCAGAGCGTGGCGGAGCAGTTCGTCGACATCCTCGTACGAGCCGGTGTGCGGCGGCTCTACGGCGTCGTCGGCGACAGCCTCAACCCCATCGTGGACGCCATCCGCCGGAACTCCGCCATCGACTGGATCCAGGTCCGCCACGAGGAGTGTGCGGCCTTCGCGGCCGGGGCCGAGGCGCAGCTCACCGGTCGGCTCGCGGCCTGCGCCGGATCGTGCGGCCCGGGCAACCTGCACCTCATCAACGGCCTGTACGACGCGCACCGTTCGATGGCCCCGGTGCTCGCCCTCGCCTCGCACATCCCCAGCAGCGAGATCGGCTCCGGCTACTTCCAGGAGACCCACCCCGACCAGCTGTTCCGGGAGTGCAGCCACTACTGCGAGCTGATCTCCAGCCCTCGCCAGATGCCGAGGGTGTTGCAGACGGCCGTGCAGCACGCCGTGGGCCGCGGCGGCGTCAGCGTCGTCGCCCTGCCCGGCGACATCGCAGCCCAGCCCGCGCCGGAGCGGGCCGAGGAGCACGCGCTGGTGACCTCGCGCCCGACCGTACGGCCGGGCGACGCTGAGATCGACGAGCTCGCACGGATGGTGGACGAGGCGGAGCGGGTCACGCTCTTCTGCGGAAGCGGTACGGCGGGCGCGCACGACGAGGTCATGGCGTTCGCCGAGCGCGTGAAGTCCCCGGTGGGCCACGCGCTGCGCGGCAAGGAGTGGATCCAGTTCGACAACCCCTACGACGTCGGGATGAGCGGCCTGCTCGGGTACGGCGCCGCGTACGAGGCGACCAACGAGTGCGATCTGCTGATGCTGCTGGGCACCGACTTCCCGTACGGCGCCTTCCTGCCGGACGACGTGAAGATCGTTCAGGTGGACGTGCGGCCCGAGCACCTCGGACGGCGCTCCAAGCTCGACCTCGCGGTGTGGGGCGACGTCCGGGAGACGCTGCGCTGCCTGACCCCGAAGGTGCGGATCAAGACGGACCGGCGGTTCCTCGACACGATGCTGAAGAAGCACGCGGACGCGCTCGAAGGGGTCGTCAGGGCCTACACCCGCAAGGTCGAGAAGCACACCCCGATCCACCCCGAGTACGTGGCCTCCGTGCTGGACGAGGAGGCGGACCCGGACGCCGTGTTCACGGTCGACACCGGGATGAACAACGTCTGGGCGGCCCGCTACCTCACCCCCAACGGCCGCCGCCGCGTCATCGGTTCCTTCACCCACGGCTCGATGGCGAACGCGCTCCCGCAGGCGATCGGGGCGCAGTTCCTCGACCGGAAGCGCCAGGTCGTCGCGATGTCCGGGGACGGTGGCCTCACCATGCTCCTGGGCGAGTTCCTGACCCTGGTGCAGTACGAGCTGCCGGTGAAGGTCGTGGTCTTCAACAACTCGGCGATGGGCATGGTCGAGCTGGAGATGATGGTCTCCGGCCTCCCCTCGTACGGCACGACCAACCAAAACCCGGACTTCGCGGCGATCGCGGGGGCGGCCGGGGCGTACGGGGTGCGGGTGGAGAAGCCGAAGGAGCTGCAGGGCGCGCTGCGGGACGCCTTCAAGCACAAGGGCCCGGCGCTGGTGGACGTCGTCACCGACCCCAACGCGCTGTCCATCCCGCCGAAGATCAGGGCGGAGATGGTGACGGGCTTCGCGCTCTCCGCGAGCAAGATCGTGCTGGACGGCGGCGTCGGCCGGATGGTCCAGATGGCCCGCTCCAACCTGCGGAATGTGCCGCGGCCGTGACGGTCCGCCGACTGCGGGGGAACGCGGCGGGCTGCGCCGTACGAGTGGAAGGCACGCGCGCGTGGCATGCCCGCCGGCTCTGCGCGGGATGTTCCGATTGTCGACTGTTGTGCAGCGGGTGACCCGCGCGACCGTCCTCCCCTGAGGCCCGGCACCGTTCTCCCGGCGGTGCCGGGCTTTGCCGTGCGCGGCCCTGGGCATGCATCAGCGTGAGCCAGTACGAACAGATCGACCAGGATGGCTTACGGGGGCGGGGGAGATGGCTGCGCAGCGCGGGGATTCCGTATTGAACAAGCGCCTGCGGAAGGCGGATCTGACAGCGGTCGCCGATGTGCGAGAGGCGCTGAGAGACCTGCTCAGCAGGCGCTCATGGGGCGGGGGTGACCAGGCCGACATAGCCGAGCTGCTCACCAGCGAGCTGGTCACCAACGCACTGATCCACACCGACCGGGACGCGGAGGTGACGGCGACCCTGGTCGGTGGGCGCGGGTCCGGCGGCCGGGGCGCGGTCGCCCAGGCCCCTTCGCGCGTGCCGTCCGCGTACCGGCTCCGGGTGGAGGTCAGGGACTCCGTCGCCCGCCGGCCGGTGTTGCGGAGGCCGGACGGAGAGGGGACCGGTGGCAGGGGCCTGATGCTCGTTCAGTCGCTGGCCGACGCCTGGGGCGTACGGCCGCTGGGGGCGGGGAAAGTCGTGTGGTTCGAGCTGGGCGGCGGACCGGCCTGACCTGCGCCGGTACGACGGGGCCGGTCCGCCGTCCCCGCGCTCAGCCGAACTGCTGCTCCAGGTCCTTGAGCTTCCGCTCGAGCGAGTCGAGCCGGGGGATCGTCAGGGTGTCGTCCTCGGCGGTGAGGTCGACGGTCAGCGGCCGCTCCTGCGACCGGTCCCGTCTGCCACCGCCCGAGTCGGGGTCACCGCTGTTCGCGCCCGCGGCCTCCAGCGCCGGGCGGGAGCGTACGGGCAGCGGTCCTCCCTGCTCCGCTGCGGCGGGTTCCCCGCCGACCTGCGTCGCGGAGGCCACCGGAAGGCCCGCGGCGTCCACCTGGCGGCCGAACCGGCGGCCCCACATCCGGTGCTGCCGGTTGAGCGCCCTGATCTGCGCCCGCTCCAGCCTCTCCTGGTCGCGCCTGCGCATCCGGCTCTGCTCCTTCTGCCGCCGGTCCTCGCGCACCTCGTCCACCGCCTCGTCCAGACTCCGTACGCCCTCGAGCAGCATCAGCGACCACGCCGCGAAGGTCTCGCGGGGCGCCCGCAGCCAGCGGACGACGCGGATCTGCGGCAGCGGCCGGGGTACGAGCCCCTGCTCGCGCAGCGCCGCCCTGCGGGTCTGCTTCAGCGCCCGGTCGAACAGCACCGCGGCGGAGAGGGACATGCCGGCGAAGAAGTGCGGGGCGCCCGCGTGGTCGAGGCCGCGCGGCGCGTGCACCCAGTTGAACCAGGCCGCCGCGCCCGCGAACGTCCATACCAGCAGGCGCGAGCCGAGCGCGGCGTCACCGTGGCTCGCCTCGCGGACCGCCAGCACGGAGCAGAACATCGCCGCACCGTCGAGGCCGAAGGGGACCAGGTACTCCCAGCCCCCGGAGAGGTTGAGGTTCTGCTGTCCGAAGCCGACGAGTCCGTGGAAGGAGAGGGCGGCGGCGACGGCCGCGCAGCAGAACAGCAGCACGTAGGAGGCGGAGCCGTAGACGGCTTCCTTGCGCCGTCTGCGCTCCTCGCTGCGCTCCCAGGAGTCCGCGGCAGCGGCGTCCTCCCCGGCGCGGCGGCCGCGGGTGAGGACCACCACCGCCACCAGCATGCCGACGAGCAGCACCATGCCCGGAAGCAGCCAGTTCAGCGATATCTCGGTAAGTCTCATCTGGGCCCCTTGCCTCGCTTCCGTCACGCTCTTGCGGTGTCGAGTGCGGACGCCGCGCGCCACTCGACGGCCGTCATCTTGGCGGAAACCAGCCTTGCCCCAAGGGGTTTCGGCCCAACACCGGCGAGGGGCATTCGAATAGGGTGAAAGAAGTCGAACTCCCGTGTCGGCAAAGGGAGTTGTGTTCGGATCGCACCACTCGGCCGGGTGGTTCGGGTGGAATCAGCTTGCGGTGAGCCGTGTGATGCGGTCCGCGTCGCAGGTGCGCGGGCAGGTCACGCAGGTGTCCTCGGGACGCAGCGTGTAGAAGAGGCAGCAGCTCGCCCGGTCGCGGGTCGGCAGCGCCTCGCCGTCAGGGCCCGTCAGTTCGCGGAACGCCGAACCGCCGACGTACGGCGTGGTGGAGCCCGGCAGCAGGCGCTGCAGTTCGGCCACCGCGCGCCGCTCCTCGCCGAGCAGATGGCCGACGTACCACAGGCCTTCGACGATCTCGTCCGTCGCCATGCCCCACAGGGCGCGCGGGCCGCGCCGCATCCGCGGCCGGAAGCCCTCGAGAACGGGGCCGAGGTGCTCGGCCACGGCCTCGCGCACCTCGGCCCGCAGGGCCCGTTCGTCCGGTACGGCACGGGCGTACGGGAGCGCGGCCGCCGGATCGTCCGGCAGACATGCGAACTCCCGTATCCGCACGGTCATGCGGCCCAGGGTGCGCTGGAAGGACACCTGGCCGACCGGGATCCGAGGCACACGGCGCAGCAGGAACCACGGGACGGTGATCAGCAGGCAGGCGGGCCAGGCGTAGCGGTGCAGTCCGAAGCTGGCGATGACATCGGGGCGGGCCTGCTGCCCGTAGTCCCGCAGCACCTGCGCGTTGTCCCAGGCCAGGAACGTGTCGAGGGCCGGGCCCCCGGCGGCGAGTTCGGTCGCCGCGACCCAGCCGCCGCCGAAGCGCGGGGGCTCCTCGGTCACGCGCAGTCCGGGGAACACCTCGGCCAGCCGGGCGTAGGCCGCGGCGACGGGCGAGGAGGCAAGGGCCGGTACGGCCGGTGCGAGGGACATGCAGGGACCACCGAATCACGCGATCGTTTGCAGGTAAGCCTTACCTTACCCGAATGCGATCGAGGTTTGATCTGCGGCAGGGGGCCCCTATCGTTCTGGGGAACCTTCAGGGAGGGCACGCATGGAGCAGGCCGGAGCGGAGGCGGACGCGGCTGCGCCGCGTCCGCCAACGCGCGTGCCCGCACAGCCGCCGCCCTCCACGCCCGCACGAACGCGCGGCACGCCCGCCCCCGCACAGGGTGGGCCCGCGCGCCCGTACGAGGCACCCGCGCGCCCGTACGAGGCACCCGAGGCATCGACGCGGGCGGCGGCTGGCCAGTCGCGTCCTGGTGCCACCGCTCCGGCGGTGCGGCCCCCGGCCGGGTCGAAGGCAGGGGCGGAGGCGGTGGCTGCCGAGTCGGGTCCTGGTGTCACCGCTCCCGCGGTGCGCTCCCCAGCCGGGTCGGGTGCGGTGGCGGAGGGGGCGGCTGCCGAGTCCGGCCCCGGCGCCTCCGCGGCTGCGGGGTCTCGACGGATCTCTTTCGCGTCCCCCGGCCTTCGGCCGGAGGCTGCGCGGGGGGCCTCCGTGCCGGAAGTCTCCCGGCAGGCCACGGCCGCGTCCGAGGGGCGTCGGCGGGACGACGCCGGGGCGGACGGGCCCGGAGGGACCGCTTCCCGGTCCGCGGCCGGAGCCGAGCGCCTGCGGGCGAGCGCCGGGGCGCCGGGCAGCGCTCGCCTGGACGGGGCCGACGGCTCGCGGCGGAGTTCTGCCGCGCCCGATGGCGTCCGGCCGCGTGACGCCGTGCGGAGTGAGCATGGTCACAGTGCGCCGGAGGGGGCCGCTGGGAGTGATCCCACGGCGCGGCCGCGGCGGGCCGCCGCGGCGACCGATGGGGAGCCGCCCGCTGCGCGCCGGCTTCCGCGGCGGCACTCCGTACGCGGCCAGGTACTCGACGCGCTGCGCTGCTCGCTCGTCAGCGGGGAGCTGGCTGCGGGCGAGGTGTACTCCGCGCCCGCGCTCGCCCAGCGGTTCGGCGTCTCCCCGACCCCCGTGCGCGAGGCGATGCAGCAACTCGCCTGCGAGGGCGCCGTCGAGGTCGTACCCAACCGCGGCTTCCGGGTCGCCCGCCGCACCGCGCGCGACCTCGCCGAACTGGCCGAGATCCGGGCGCTGATCGAGGTGCCCGTGATGGTCGGACTGGCCTGCACCGTGCCGCGTGAGCGCTGGGACGAGCTCCGCCCGCTCGCCGCGGACACCGTCGCGGCCGCCGCCCACGGCGACCGCGCCGCGTACGCGGAGGTCGACCGAGCCTTCCACCACGCCCTCCTCGCACTCGCGGGCAACCGCCAACTCTCACTCCTCGGCGACGACTTGCACCGGCGCGCGCAAGGTCCCGTCGGCGACGGGACGATCGTGCGAGCCGCCGACCTGCTCGCCGACGCCGCCGAGCACAACGCCCTGCTCGACGCCCTTGCCGCGCAGGACCTGGTGGTCGTCGAGCAGCTCGTACGCGAGCACTTCGCCGGCGTCGGCCGCACCGGCTAGGGCGCGACCGGCGGATCACCGCGACGTCTGCAACCTGCCGATGGCGGGAAACGTGTGCGCCGTGGCACCAGCACGGTCCACAACTGCCCGCAGCCGTGGGCCGGTCGGGCCATTCCCGTCCCGGATGGCGGCAGGGGATGAGCGTCGCCGGGGTGCCGGTGCCGGGAGTGATCGGCCTGCAGCGGCCCGGTACTGCTGCGGGCTGACGCCGCGTACCCGCTTGAACGCGGTGCTGAGCGCGAAGGAGCTCCCGTATCCCACCTGCCGGGCCACCGCGCCGATCGTCGCGTCCGTTCGCGCAGCAGATCGGCGGCCAGGGCCGGCCGCCGGCCCGCGAGGTAGGCCATGGGCGGCTCGCCGATCAGTTCGGTGAAGCGGGGGCCAGTGCCGCGCGGGAGACGCCGGTCTTGCGGCCAGCGAGGCGACCGTCCAGGGGTGGGCCGGGTTGCTCTCCAGCAGCCGCGGAGCCCGCCCCACGACGGCGTCGCCGCGCGCCGCGTACCAGCCGGGCGCCTCGGCCTCCGGGCGGGCGAACCAGGCCCGCGGTACGGAGATCAGCAGCAGGTCGAGCAGCCGGTCGCGTACGGTCTCTTGGCCCGGCTCGTCCTTGGCGATTTCGTCGCCGCGCAGCGGGATGAGCGGGCAGTCCCAGACGTCACCAGGGAGGACGAGCAGCGCGGGCAGCGCATCCAGCAGCCGAGCTCATACTCCTCCACTGCGACCGTGACTTTGACACGGTCGCCAAGACCAAGGGCCAGGCCACGCAGTGGTTCATGCCACCGGGATCGCTCTCGTTGTCAGGCGTCGGCAGGCCCGCGACAGTCCCGTGCCCCCGTCACGCCACCGACCCGATCCGCCCCGCAGGCGTCCCCGCCGTGTCGTGGTGGATCGGGGTGTGGGCGCCCGTCAGGGGCACGCCGGTGCCGCCGCGGCGGTCGGCGACGATCTCGGCGGCGATCGACAGAGCCGTCTCCTCGGGCGTACGCGCGCCGAGGTCGAGGCCGATCGGGGAGCGCAGCCGGGCCAGTTCGAGCTCGGTGACGCCGGCGTCGCGGAGGCGCTGGAGCCGGTCGAGGTGGGTGCGGCGGGAGCCCATGGCTCCGACGTAGGCGACCGGGAGCTTCAGGGCGCGTTCCAGCAGCGGGACGTCGAACTTCGCGTCGTGCGTGAGGACGCACAGCACCGTACGGCCGTCCAGCTCCTGGGATTCGAGGTAGCGGTGGGGCCAGTCGACGACGATCTCGTCGGCCTCGGGGAAGCGGCGCGCGGTGGCGAAGACGGGGCGGGCGTCGCAGACCGTGACGTGGTGGCCCAGGAACTTGCCGACCCGGACCAGGGCCGAGGCGAAGTCGATCGCCCCGAAGACGATCATGCGGGGTGGCGGAACGGACGATTCGACGAGCAGCACGACCGGCTGCCCGCAGCGGCTGCCCTCGGCGCCGATCCCGACGGTCTCCGTGCGACCGGCGTCCAGCAGCGCGCGTGCCTCGCCTGCCGCCGTACGGTCCAGCTCGGGGTGGCCGCCCAGCGAACCCGCGTACGACCCGTCGGGCCGTACGAGCAGGGCGCGGCCCAGCAGTTCGGCCGGGCCCTCGACGATGCGCGCGACCGCCGCCGGTTCCCCGCGGGCGGCGGCTGCCGCGGCGGCGGCGAGCGTCTCCCGGTCGGTGCCGTCCACCGGGGAGCCGTCCGCCCGTTCCCCGTTCCGTACCGGGGTGACGAGGATGTCGATGACGCCGCCGCAGGTCAGACCGACGGCGAAGGCGTCCTCGTCGCTGTAGCCGAAGCGTTCGAGGACGCGGTCGCCGGTCTCGAGGGCGCTCCGGCACAGCTCGTAGACCGCGCCCTCCACGCACCCGCCGGAGACGGAGCCGATCGCCGTGCCGTCGCTGTCGACCGCCAGGGCGGCACCGGGCTGCCGGGGCGCGCTGCCGCTCGTCGCCACCACGGTGGCCACGGCGAAGTCACGTCCCTGCTCGCACCACCGGTGCAGCTCATCCGCGATGTCCAGCACGGCGATCACCTCTCCTTCAGTGTGCGTGGAGAGCACGGGGGCGCTACTTGACGCCCAGCAGGTGCTCGATCGGGTTGAGGGCGAAGTAGACGAGGAAGACGCCGGTCAGCACCCACATGAAGGCGCCGGGCTCGCGCCACCTGCCCTGGGCCGCCTTGATGGCGGTGTAGGCGATGACGCCCGCGCCGACCCCGGCGGTGATGGAGTACGTGAACGGCATCAGGGCCACGGTCAGGAAGACCGGGATGGCCACGGAGCGGTCGCTCCAGTCCACGTGCTTGGCGTTCTGCATCATCATCGCGCCGATGACGACCAGCGCGGCGGCCGCGACCTGACCTGGCACGATCTGGGTGAGCGGGGTGAAGAACAGGCAGGCCGCGAAGAACAGCCCGGTGACCACGCTCGACAGACCCGTACGGGCGCCCTCGCCGACGCCGGTCGCCGACTCGATGAACACGGTCTGGCCCGAGGCGCCCGAGAGGCCGCCGACCGCACCGCCCGCGCCGTCGATGAACAGCGCCTTGCTGAGGCCGGGCATCCGCCCCTGGGAGTCCGCCAGTTCGGCCTCGGTGCCGACGCCGATGATGGTGGCCATCGCGTCGAAGAACCCGGCCAGCACGAGCGTGAAGACGATCATGCCGACGGTCATCGCGCCGATCGAGCCCCAGCCGCCGAACTCGACCTGCCCGAAGAGGGAGAAGTCGGGGCTGGACACGGCACCGCCGTCGAGCTCCGGCGGCGCGCCGCCCCACGCCTTCGCGCCGAGACCGCCGACCGCGTTGACCACGACCGCGATGACCGTGCCGATGGCGATGCCGATGAGGATCGCGCCGGGGATGTTGCGGGCCTGCATCACGAAGATCAGCAGCAGCGTGACGCAGAAGATCAGCACGGGCCAGCCCGCCAGCTCGCCGCCCGCTCCGAGGATCACGGGCGCCGACTCGTTGTTCATCTGCACAAAGCCGGCCTTCACCAGGCCGATCAGCGCGATGAACATGCCGATGCCGATGGTGATCGCGTGCTTCAGCGCCAGCGGGATCGCGTTCATGATGAGCTCGCGGAGCCCGGTCACCACCAGGAGCATGATGACGACGCCGTAGATCACGCACATGCCCATGGCCTGCGGCCACGTCATGTTGGGCGCGACCTGCGAGGAGATCACGCCGGAAACGCTGAGCCCGGCGGCGAGGGCGAGCGGCACCTTGCCGACGAAGCCCATGAGCAGCGTAGTGAAAGCGGCGGCGAGCGCGGTGGCCGTGATCAGACCGGTGCGGCTGAGGGTGTTGCCCGCGACGTCCTCACCGCCCAGCAGCAGCGGGTTGAGCAGAAGGATGTACGCCATCGCCATGAAGGTGGTGATGCCGCCGCGCACCTCACGCGCGACCGTGGTTCCTCTGTCGGAGATGTGGAAGTACCGGTCGAGCCAGGACCGGCCGGCGGGCGGACGCGAGCCTGGGCCCGCCTCCTCCGCCGATGTCCTCGGCTGTACTGACGACTGGGTCATGATGCCTGCTCCCAAGGTTCATAGGGGCACCCGCGGGGGGCTGTCCGCGGGGTTTGGGATGTTGAGTTGGCTGCACGACCCGGGGGAACGGCCCGAGACGAACGGGGTACCGCGAGCGGTGCGGTACGTGTGGAGGCTCCGGGCGGCGCCGCGAGTGGGGTTCTCCATACCGAAGGCCGGAGGAGGGTTTTCCCGGCCGCGCCGCCCGGAGGACTTACGTGCCGGTGATGTGCTCCGGGCGCACCGGTACGCGGTGGAGAGCCAGCCCCGTCGCCGCGCGGATGGCGGCGACGACAGCCGGGGTGGAGGACAGCGTCGGCGCCTCGCCGACGCCGCGCAGGCCGTACGGCGCGTGCTCGTCGGCCAGTTCGAGCACGTCGACCGGGATGACCGGCGTGTCGAGGATCGTGGGAATCAGGTAGTCCGTAAAGGACGGGTTGCGGACCTTCGAGGTCTTCGGGTCCACGAGGATCTCCTCCATGACCGCGAGGCCGAGGCCCTGGGTCGTACCGCCCTGGATCTGGCCGACCACGGACAGCGGGTTGAGCGCCTTGCCGACGTCCTGGGCGCAGGCCAGTTCGATCACCTTGACCAGGCCCAGTTCGGTGTCGACCTCGACGACCGCGCGGTGCGCGGCGAAGGAGTACTGGACGTGGCCCCGGCCCTGCCCGGTGTGCAGGTCGAACGCCTCGGTGGGGCGGTGCCGCCACTCGAGCTCGATGTCGACCGCCTCGCCCTCCAGCACGTCCACCAGGTTCGCGAGGACCTCACCGCCGTCGGTGACGACCTTGCCGCCCTCCAGCAGCAGTTCCGCGGTGGCCCACGCCGGGTGGTACGTGCCGAACTTGCGGCGGCCGATCTCCAGGACCTTCCCCCGTACGGCCTCGCAGGTGTTCCTCACCGCGCCGCCGGTGACGTACGTCTGGCGGGAGGCGGAGGTGGAGCCCGCGGAGCCGACCCGGGTGTCGGCGGGGTGGATGGTGACCTGGGTGACGCCGAGTTCGGTGCGGGCGATCTGGGCGTGCACGGTGACACCGCCCTGGCCGACCTCGGCCATCGCGGTGTGCACGACGGCGACCGGCTCGCCGCCGGCGACCTCCAGGCGCACGCGCGCGGTGGAGTAGTCGTCGAAGCCCTCGGAGAATCCGACGTTCTTGATGCCGACCGCGTAGCCCACGCCCCGTACGACGCCTTCGCCGTGCGTGGTGTTGGACAGACCGCCGGGCAGGGCGCGGACGTCGGCGGTCTCGCCCGCGCTCTCCCACTGCTTCTCGGGCGGCATCGGCATGGCCTTGACGCGGCGCAGCAGTTCGGCGACCGGGGCCGGGGAGTCGACGGGCTGCCCTGTCGGCATGATCGTCCCCTGTGACATGGCGTTGAGCTGCCGGAACTCGACCGGGTCCATGCCCAGTTCCGCCGCGAGCCGGTCCATCTGCGCCTCGTACGCGAAGCAGGCCTGGACCGCGCCGAAGCCGCGCATGGCGCCACAGGGCGGGTTGTTGGTGTAGAGCGCGATCGCCTCGATGTCGACGTCGTCGATCACGTATGGGCCGACGGAAAGGGAGGAGGCGTTGCCGACGACGGCCGGGGAGGCGGAGGCGTACGCGCCGCCGTCCAGCACGATCCGGCACCTCATGTGCGTGATCTTGCCGTCCCTGGTGGCGCCGTGCTCGTACCAGAGCTTGGCCGGGTGCCGGTGGACGTGGCCGAAGAAGGACTCGAACCGGTTGTAGACGATTTTGACCGGCTTGCCGGTGCGCAGCGCCAGAAGGCAGGCGTGGATCTGCATCGACAGGTCCTCGCGGCCGCCGAAGGCGCCGCCGACGCCGGACAGCGTCATCCGCACCTTCTCTTCGGGCAGGCCGAGGACCGGGGCGATCTGGCGGAGGTCGGAGTGCAGCCACTGGGTGGCGACGTAGAGGTCGACGCCGCCGTCCTCGGCGGGTACGGCGAGGCCGGACTCCGGGCCGAGGAAGGCCTGGTCCTGCATGCCGACCTCGTACTCGCCGCGCACGATCACGTCGGCGCGCTCGGCCGCTTCGGCGGCGTTGCCGCGGACGATCGGCTGGCGGTGGACGATGTTCGGATGGGGGACGTGACGTGCGTGGTGGTCGTTGCGGCCCGGGTGCAGCAGCGGGGCGTCGGGGGCGGTCGCGGAGGCCTCGTCCGTGACGACGGGCAGTTCGGCGTACTCGACCTTGATCTTCGCGGCGGCGCGGCGGGCGGTCTCCGGGTGGTCGGCGGCGACGATGGCCACCGGCTCGCCGTGGTGGCGCACCCGGCCGTGGGCCAGCACCGGGGTGTCCTGGATCTCCAGGCCGTAGTTCTTCGTCGCGGCCGGCAGGTCGTCGTAGCTGAGGACC
This sequence comes from Streptomyces sp. 8N616, assembly GCF_052246385.1. Classification (NCBI taxonomy): domain Bacteria; kingdom Bacillati; phylum Actinomycetota; class Actinomycetes; order Kitasatosporales; family Streptomycetaceae; genus Streptomyces; species Streptomyces sp. 8N616. The sequence continues at coordinate 259,569 of NZ_JBQQBY010000005.1, forward strand.
GTGTGGACACCGGCCTGGGCGAGCGCCTCGGAGATGTCGATGGAGACGATCTCGGCGTGCGCGTGCGGGCTGCGGAGGGTGAAGCCCCACAGCATGTCCTCGTGCCAGAGGTCGGAGGAGTACGCGAACTCGCCGGTGACCTTCAGGGTGCCGTCGGGGCGGAGCGTGGACTCGCCGATGACCCCCCTGGTCCGGCTTCCCTGGGTGAGATGGGTGGGTGTGCGCGTGACGCCCATGGTGGTCAGGCCCCCGTTCCCGCGGTCGTCTCCGCGCTCTCGCCCTCGCCGCGGGCGGCCGCGAGGCGGACCGCGTCGAGGATCTTCTCGTAGCCCGTGCAGCGGCACAGATTGCCGGACAGGGCCTCGCGGATGTCGGCGTCGGTCGGCTGGGCGTTGCGCTCCAGCAGCTCGTCTGCGGCGACGAGGAGGCCCGGGGTGCAGAAGCCGCACTGGACCGCGCCGGCGTCGATGAACGCCTGCTGGATGGGGGAGAGATCGGCGGCCTCACCGGTATGCGAGTCCGAGGGCCTGGCCTCCCAGCGCTGAGCGGCGTCGGTGCTCGTGCCGCAGGCGCCGGAGGCGCAGCCGCCCTCCGCGCGCTGCTTTGCGTAGTCCGCCAGGCCCTCGACCGTGACGACCTCGCGGCCCTCGACCTGGCCCGCGGCGACCAGGCAGGAGCAGACCGGCACCCCGTCGAGGCGGACCGTGCAGGAGCCGCACTCGCCCTGCTCACAGGCGTTCTTCGAGCCGGGAAGCCCCATGCGCTCGCGCAGGACGTACAGCAGGCTCTCGCCCTCCCACACGTCGTCCGCCTCATAAGGGCGGCCGTTGACGCGGAAGTTCACGCGCATCGTTCGATCCTCTCCTTGCCGCGGTACTCGTCCCAGGTCCAGCCGAGGGTGCGGCGGGCCATGACGGCGACCGCGTGGCGCCGGTACTTCGCGCTGCCGCGCACGTCGTCGATGGGGCTGCAGGCGCCGGAGCACAGCTCCGCGAACTGCCTGGCGACCGACGGGGTGATCGCCTGGCCGCTCTCCCAGAAGCCGCCCTCCTCCAGCGCCGCGGCCAGGAACTCCTCGGCCTCGCGGGCGCGGACGGGGGTGGGGGCGGCGGAGCCGATGCCGGTGCGGACGGTCCGGGTCCCGGGGTGCAGCGCCAGACCGAAGGCGCATACCGCGATGACCATCGCGTTCCGCGTGCCGACCTTCGAGAACTGCTGCGGGCCCTCGGCCTTCTTGATGTGGACGCACCTGATCAGCTCGTCCGACTCGAGGGCGTTGCGCTTCACGCCGGTGAAGAAGTCGTCGATCGGGATGAAGCGGGTGCCGCGCACGGACGCGACCTCGACCTCGGCGCCCGCGGCGAGCAGGGCGGGGTGGGCGTCACCGGCCGGGGATGCGGTGCCGAGGTTGCCGCCGACGCCGCCGCGGTTGCGGATCTGCGGGGAGGCCACGGTGTGCGACGCGAGCGCGAGGCCCGGGAGCTCGCCACGCAGGTTCTCCATGATCCGGGTGTACGGCACGGAGGCGCCGAGCCGTACGTTCTCCTCGCCGACCTCCCACTCGCGCAGCTCCGGGATCCGGTTCAGGTCGAGCAGGTACTCCGGCCTGCGGTGGTCGAAGTTGATCTCGACCATGACGTCGGTGCCACCCGCGATGGGCACAGCCGTTGGGTGCTCGGCCTTCGCGGCGAGCGCCTCCTCCCAGCTGGCGGGGCGAAGGAAGTCCATCAGTGGCTCTCTTCTGGGGATCGGTCGTTCGGAAACCGGCGGGGAGGTCCTGCGGAGGACCTGAGGGAGGATCCTCACGACGGGCCCTCGCTGGTTTATTCATGTCCTGTTCACGCGGCGTGGGGTCAGTACACCGAGCCACGACCCCCCGGGTGCAGTCACCGAAACCATGAAGCACTTGGCTGGCCATAGGTCCGGTCTTGTAGATTCGAACGAAAGACGGGGGCGGGAAACCTCACGGCATAAGCCTGGCAACACAAGACACGACAAGACGCGACACGAAGCGATCGGCGGCGACGAGAGATGAGGCTGCGCGCACTGCTGGAGACGGACACCCTCGGCCTGCGGCTGCTCGGCGGCGAGGACGAGCTGGACCGTACCGTGCGCGGCGTGATGACCACCGACCTGCGCGATCCGAGCCGCTATCTGTCGGGCGGCGAGCTGGTGCTGACCGGCCTGGCGTGGCGCCGTAAGCCGGAGGACTCCGAGCGGTTCGTACGGATCCTGACCCAGGCCGGGGTAGCGGGGCTCGCGGCGGGCGAGGCCGAGCTCGGCGCCATCCCGGACGACCTGGTGGCGGCCTGCTCCCGCAACCGGCTGCCGCTGTTCGCGGTGGACGAGGACGTCGCCTTCGCCGCGATCACCGAGCACGTCGTACGCCAGGTGTCCAGCGAGCGCGCCGGGGACCTGGCGGCGGTGGTGGACCGGCACCGTCGGCTGATGACGTCCGGGCCCGCGGGCGGCGGCCCCGAGGTCGTCCTCGACCTGCTCGGCAGCGACCTCGACCTGCGGGCCTGGGTGCTCTCGCCGACCGGCCGCCGGATCGCCGGATCGAGCCTGGCGGGCGCGGGTCCCGAGCTGCCCGCGCCGGTGTGCTCGACCCTGGCCGGCGAGCACCTCGCGGCGACGCGCAGCGGGCGCCGCGGCCCGTACCGGCTCGCCACCCAGGCCGGCACGTACTCGCTGTTCCCGATCCGCAGCTGGGGGCATCATCCAGCGGCAGCCGGGGGAGGGCGGGCGGCGCCCGAGGCGCATGCGCCCGCTTCGCGTGACGTACGCGAGACCGTGCTCTCGGACTGGCTGCTGGCCGTCGAGGCGGACGCCGGGGAGTGGTCCGCCGAGCGGCTCGACCTGCTCCAGGGCGTCACGCAGCTGATCGCGGTGGAGCGGGACCGCCGTGACGCGGCCCGTACGGTACGGCGGCGGCTGGCGCAGGAGGTGCTGGAGCTGGTCCAGGCCGGGGCGCCGCCCGCCGAGGTCGCGGCCCGCCTGCGGGTGGCCGCGCCGGTGCTGCTGCCGGGCCTCGGCGCCGCGCCGCACTGGCAGGTGGTGGTGGCCCGCGTCGAGTGGGAGGGCGGCGACCTCGACGGCGGTCCGATCACCCAGTCGCTGCTGGAGGAGATCCTCGTCGGCCAGGGGACGGACGACTCCGAGCCGCCGGACCGTATCGCCGTGGCGCACAACGGCAAGGAGGCCATCGCGCTGGTGCCGCTGCCGTCGCTGCCCGCCGACGAAGAGGGGCCGCACCGGAGCCCGGGGCGGGGCCTGGAGGCCGAGGAACTGCTGGCCGCGGTCGGCGAGCCGCTGGCCCGCGGCCTGGACGGGGACGGACGGCTGACGATCGGGGTCAGCGCGGTGGTGCAGTCGGCGGAGGGGCTGCGCGGCGCGCTGGAGGAGGCCAGGCACGCGCGCCGGGTCGCGGCGGCGCGCCCGGGCCGGGTGTGCGCGGCGGGCCACCAGGAGCTGGCCTCGCATGTTCTGCTGCTGCCGTTCGTACCGGACGACGTGCGCCGCGCCTTCACCGCGCGGCTGCTCGACCCGCTGCGGGACTACGACCGGCGGCACCGGGCGGAGCTGGTCCCGACGCTGGAGGCCTTCCTGGACAGCGACGGGTCGTGGACGCGGTGCGCGTCGCGGCTGCATCTGCACGTGAACACGCTGCGGTACCGGGTGGGGAGGATCGAGCAGCTGACGGGGCGTGACCTGTCGCGGCTCGAGGACAAGCTGGACTTCTTCCTTGCGCTGCGGATGAGCTGACGGCGTGCGGTGATGGTGCGCGGGTGATGGCGTGCGGTGATGGTCTGCGGTGATGGCGTGCCCTGCGGGCGGGACGAGGACCGTGCGCCGCGAAGAGGCTGAACAACCGCACTGTCCCGGCTGATTGTGAACGGATTCACCCACCCCCTAGCCTCGGCTGCGGATTCCGTGCTGAGATGCGCCCACGGCTTCCGGCTCGACGGCGCGCTTGGGGAGGGAATGTGGCGGATACCGCCATGTCACGTTCGGGGTCTTCAGGATCTGCGGGACCTGGGGGGTATGGGGGGCCTGCGGGATCTGCGGGATCTGCGGGGCCTGCGGGACCGGGATCTACGGGATCAGCGGGACCGGGATCTGCGGGGAAGCCAGAGCCAGCCGGGCGGAACGACCCGCAGCACCCGCGCAGCGTCGCCGTATGGCGGCTGCGCTCGCGCGGCTGCTGGGACGACGCGGCGGCGCTGCTCGCCCCGCACGCCGCCGACGACGCCGCGGTGGCGCTGCAGCGCGCCGCCCTGCTCGGCGAGCGCTGCCTGTTCACGGCGGTCGGGTGGTCCGAGGCGGAGGACGCGCTGCGCGCCGCGGAAGCCCTGGCGAGCTCGGACGACGAGCGGGGCGCGGCGGCCTGCGAGCGCGGGCACCTGGCGTACGCGGCGACGGTCCTCGGCGTACGGGACCGCGCCGACGAGGCCCGGGCGGCGCTCGGGCGGGCCGCCGCGCTGCTCGCCCCTTCGGCCGCGGGCCGCCCGCTGCTCGACTTCCGGCGCGGCCTGGTCGCCGAACACCTCGCGGACAGCCCGCAGTCCGCCCGTGCCGCCTACCGCCGCGCCCACGAAGGCGCCACCGCGCAGGACGACCAGCTGCTGTGCTCCTTCACCTGGCGGCACCTGGGGGGTCTCGCCCTGCGCGACGGCGAACTCGCCGAGGCGCGGCACGGTTTCGCGGAATCCCTCCGCATCCGTGAGGAGCTGGGCTATCTGATCGGCACGGCCCCGGCCCTCGCGGCCCTCGCGGAGGCCGAGCCGGAGCCGGATGCCTCCCGGCTACGAGCGGAGGCGGGCCGCCTCTTCCGCTTGCTGGGGGGCGTACCGACGTGGCTGGCGGACCAGTTGAGCCCGGAGGCGGCGGCGTAGGGCCGCAGGGTCGCCCGGGACAGGACGCACAGGTCAACGGAACGCAGAGGCCCTCGAAAAGGGAACCAGGGATGGGTCATGACCCTTGCCTCCCCTCCGACCCCACGGCACACGTCACTGAGCCACGGCTGAGGCGGTGGGGCCGCGGCGCGATCGACGTCGGCACATCGCCTGGGCACGCTGAGACTCGCTTGCCCTCGACACCTCATCGGTCTTGAGAGAGGGCGTGGAGTTCGCTGAAGACGCCTCCCGCGTTGATCAGGTCCTGGTATCGGCCCTGCTCGGTGATCCGGCCGTGCTCCATGACGATGATCCGGTCCGCCATCTTCGTGTTCTCGATCCGGTGGGTGACGACGATCGTGATCCTGGAAGGGGCGATGGTCTTGAGGGCCGCGAACATGTGGTGTTCGCCGCGGGCGTCCATCTCGGAGGTCGGTTCGTCCAGGATCAGCACCGGTGGCTGCCGGTAGAGCGCCCGGGAGCAGGCGAGGCGCTGCCATTGCCCGCCGGACAGTTCGCGTCCTCCCCACAGCTCGCGGGCCAGCAGCGTATCCAGGCCCTTGGGCAGTTCCTCGACCGTCTCGCGCATGCCGACGGCGTCGATGGCGTCCCACACGGGACCGTCGTGGCGGGTGCGGGGCTGGCCGAGCGTGACGTTCTCCCTCACCGCCAGCGGCCACTGGCCGAAGAACTGGGGCACGAGCCCGGTGCGTGCCCACACCGTGTTCGGATCGGCGGCAGCGAGGTCGACGCCGTCCCATGTCACGCGCCCCTTGTCAGCGAGGAAGAGTCCGGTGATCAGGCGGGTCAGGGTGGATTTGCCCGAGCCGTTCTCGCCGACGATCGCGATGACCTCGCCCCGGCGCAGCGTCAGCGATACGCGGTCCACGGCCGGCGTCTCCTTGTTGGGATACCGGTAGACCACCTCGTCCAGCCGGATCTCCTCCGGCTGTTCCGGTACGGTCAGCGGGCCGCGCTTGGGTGCGCGTTCGGCGGCGAGGTCGAGGAAGGACCGCATGTCGGCGAGGTAGAGGCTGGTGTGGAACAACGCCGCGCCGTTGATGACCACCTGCGACAGTGCGGCCAGCGAGGTCTGCACAGCGACGACGGCGGTCGCGGCGACGGCCAGGTTGACGCGGCCGGTGACGGCCAGCCAGGCCAGCGTCCCCCAGGTGCCGATGAGGAACATGCCGCCGATCGCCGAGGTGGCCAGGGCGATGCGCAGCATCCGCGGTGCCATCGTGAGCGTGCGTTGGTCGATGCGCTCGGACAGCGAGCGGTACCAGAACACCAGGTAGTCGGTCATGCCGTTCGCCCGCACCTCGTCGCCCAGCTTCGGGGTGGTGGCCCACCAGCGCATCATTCCGCGGACGTTGCGGTCACCGACATTGGCGTAGTGGGTCTCGTAGTCGACCTTGGCCGACATGACCGCGCCGACTCCGGCCGGGAGCACGGCGAGGAAGAGTAGCAGGAGCATCAGCGGATGAAGGACGGTGAGCACGCCCGCTGCCGCGATCATGCGGACCAGGGCCGACATGAACCGCTGCGCGTCCTTCACCATCATGTTGGTGCGGGTCACGCCCACTTCCGCGGCTTCCTGCCGGTCGGCGAACCCCGCCTCCCCGTACGCGGCCGCCTCCACGCGGCATACCGCTTCGACCATCGCCGTGTCGGCGGCGGTGAGCAGGCGGGGGGTGATCCGCCCGTCGGCGTAGGAGACGAGCGCAGTGGAGATCCGGGTGACAGCGGCGGCACCGGCGACGACCAGGAAAGCGGGTAATGCGGCGTGGAGCCGGTCGGACACGGGAGCGGCGCTCAGGATCGGGCTCATCGCGCGGGCGGTGGCGGTGAGCAGCAGCGCGGAGGCCAGGCCGGCGAGCACTTGGCAGGCGATGAGCAGGATGACGGCCGGGCGGTCGATGTCCCACGCCATCCGGCCCGTCTGCCGCAGCACGGAGGGCAGGCGGGAGCACATGTGCCGGAAGGAGGCCTCACCCAGTGGGTTCCTCCCGAAGTGCCCGTGGAACGTGATCTGGACAGGGGGCGGGGGAGGTGGGGGAGTGCCGGTGCTCGCGTCGCTCTCGTCGCTCGAGTCGGTGATGGTCAACTGAAGACCTCCTGGATGCTCGTGGTCGCGAACTCGACGTGTTCGGCGAGAGCACCCAGGGCGGCTATGAAGGCGCGACGTGATGCTCCGCGGTGTGCGTGTGGTACCGGTCGGCCAGCAATAGGGCCAACGGCCCGGCTGGGAGGAGGAAACGGCCCTCTTCGGCCGCTCTGATGGCATCGCTCATGCAGGACCGGTCATCGGAGGCCCCGGCGGTAACTCCGCTCAATCGCCCGTCCGTCCGTCCGCCCGTCCGTCCGTCCGTCCGTCCGCCCGTCCGCTCGCCCGGATGGCGGGACGGTCGGCGAGGCTTGGAGGTCAGCGGGGAGTGATGCCGGACTGGACGGCGAGGACGGCCAGCCGTATGCGGTTCGGCTCACCGGTCTTCGTCATGAGGCTCGCCACATGGGTTTTGACCGTGGTGACGCCGAGGTGCAATCGGTCGGCGATCTCCTTGTTGCTGAGTCCGCAGCCGATGAGGCTGAGCACCTCGCGTTCCCGTGGCGTGACGTTGAGCGCCGGGCCGTTCGGTCGGTCGCCGTTCGGGGGGCGGGTCTGGACCGCCTGCTCGACGAGGCGGCGCAGTACGTCCCGGCTGAAGGGCGACTCTCCTTCAGCAGCCCTGCGGACGGCGGCGACCAGTTCGCCCGGCGGGGTGTCCTTGACGAGGAACCCGCAGGCCCCGGCCTCCAGGGCGGGATAGAGGTGGTCATCGTCGTCGAACGTGGTCAAGGCGATGACACGGGCTGAGGGCCGTGACGCGAGGATCCTCTGGGCGGCGGTGATGCCGTCGACTCCGGGCATGCGCAGGTCCATCAGCACGACGTCCGGGACGAGCCGGTCGGCCAGCCGGATGGCCTCGGCCCCGCTATCCGCCTCCCCGAGGACCTCGATGTCCGCTGCGGGTTCGAAGAGCATGCGCAAGCCCATGCGGACGAGATGCTGGTCGTCGACGAGGAGGAGACGGATCACGGCTGTAGCTCCAGTCGCTGTGCGGCGGCCGGCAACTCCGCGGAAAGCTGCCAGCCATGCCCGTCCGGTCCGACGTCCAGGCGTCCTCCGAGCAGCTCCACGCGCTCGTGCATGCCGATCAGTCCGTGCCCGGCAGGCGGCTGCCCGGCAGTCGATCGCGCGGCAGCGGAGTTGTGGTGGGTACCGCCGTCGTCGCGAATCGACAGGCGTACGGCGTCGTCGGCCAGTTGCACGGTCATCCGGACCTGTGCCCCTGCTCCGGCGTGCTTGGCGGCGTTGGCGAGTCCCTCCTGCGCCAGGCGGAGCACGGCGAGGCCGCGTACGGCGTCGAGACGGGAGACGCCGGGATCGACGGACGCCTCCACGACCAGGCCCGCGTCCTGACTCCGTTCGACCACGGCCCGCAGAGCAGTCGGCAGAGTCGCGGGATCGACCAGCGAGGTGCCCGGATCGTCGTTGTCCGGATCGCGCAGCACGGCCACCAGACGCCGCAGGTCGGTCAGGGCGGCGCTGCCGCTCGCGTGGAGATCGTCGAATATCTCACTCACGCGCGGGTCGGTGGCCCGGAGAACATGACGGGCGACGCCGACGCGCAGCACCATGGAGGAGACGTGGTGGGCCACCAGGTCGTGCAACTCGCGGGCGATGGCGGTGCGTTCGGTGGCGCGAGCGGCCGCCAGCTTCTGCTCGGCGCGGCGCGCCTCTTGAGCGGCGTGCTCGCGGGCCTGCCGCGCGGCCTCGCGGATCTCCCGGACGTAAGCCCCCATCAGCAGCGGCAGACCCGCCACGATCCCCATCTTGTACAGGACCGAGAGGAACTCGCCGGGCAGGTCGCCGAGCCGGTTCACGGCTACCGCGATGGCGACTGCGGCGGATCCGACGGCAAGGCGCCGACCGGAACGCTGAACGGCCAGTTCGAACACGGAGACGCTTGCGAGGACCTTCAACGCGAGGACGACGTCCGAGCGGAGCCAGTGGGCGACGACGAGCAGGCCGGCCAGCGCCAGGGCCGCGGTGAACGTCCACCGACTCACCGCCAGGCACAACACGAACCCCGCGAGGGCGAGGGCCCAGTCCTTGGGGCCGGAAGGGTGTTGGACCAGAAGGAGATCACCGACCAGGATGGCTGAGACCGCCCACGCCCGGATGACGGCGAACCTCCGGTCGAACGCGAGCTCAATCCAAGGCGGGTTCACTCCGCCCACGATAGGCCGCCTGCATCGCCTGGGGGTCCTGCCGTGGGAGGAGGCGCACTCATCCCCTCGGCCGCTGTATCCGGCCGATGGACGGTGACGGCCGGGGCGTTGCCGCCGCGAGTCTGACAGCCATGAACACAAACGATGGTGTGTCAACGGGCGCCCACGATGTCCCGCTCAGTCCGCGTCGCTCGATCATCCGCGGCGCGGCGACGGTCGGCCTGGCCGGCGTGGCGGCCTCGGCTCTGGGACCCTCGGCTCGGGCCGCGGCGTCGTCCCGGGCGCAGGAGGGCGGAAGGCGTCGCTTCGAGGGCCGGGCCGTGCTCATCACGGGAGCGACGTCCGGCATCGGTCGGGCGGCGGCGAAGGCATTCGCGGCGGAAGGCGCCAACGTCGGTTTCTGCGGCCGGCGTGCCACATTGGGGCGCCAAGTCGAGCGGGAAATACGTGAGGCGGGGGGCGAGGCCGCGTACATTCAGGCCGATGTGCGCATCCCGGACCAGGTCGAGCGGTTCGTGGACCGGGTGGCCTCACGCTACGGCGCCATCGATGTGGCGTTCAACAACGCTGGTATCGGAGGGAACAAGCTCCCCCACGAGATGAGCGTCGAGGAGTGGGACGACGTCAACAACACCAATGCGCGTGGCGTCTTCCTGGCAATCAAGTACGAGATCCCGTACATGCTCAAGGCCGGTCGCGGCGTGATCATCTGCACCTCGTCGTCGGCGGCGGAGCAGGCGCGACCCGATGGCGCCGCGTACACCGCGAGCAAGCGGGCGGTGCAGGGCATCGTAAAGGCCGCGGCGATCGCGTACGGCCCGAAGGGCATACGTCTCAACGCCATTCTGCCCGGCACAACTGATACTCCCTTCGTCCGTCCACCTGGAATTCCGGATGCGGACTGGGAGCGGTTCAAGAAGGCATTCGGGCCCCTGAACATCGACGGTCTCGAACGGATGGCAGAACCGGAGGAGATAGCAAGTGCGGTGCTGGGACTCGCGTCCGACGATTTCCCGTATATGACGGGCTCGTCGGTCGTCGTCGACGGCGGTGCCACGGCTGGACGAAAGATGACCAGACCTCCCGGAACATAAGCCTCTCCGGGGCGAGGGAGAGCCCCGGCTCATCCGCCACGGGGGTGCGGATGGGCCGGACGTCCTCGCCGACGGCGGCGGCTGACGGGCGCTCGTCCCGGCCGGGGCGACTCTCGGATCACCGCCTTCTACTCCGCGCACCGCGCCGACCGCTGATTCCAGCCGGTCGCGGCCGCCGACTCCGACCCCTCGGGAACGGTCTTCACCAAGCGTCCTTCCCTGCTCGTACCCGAGCCTCCGGAGAGGGTGACCACCTACCGGGATCCGTACGTCTGGCGCCGTGGCGAGCGCTGGCGGATGCTCGTCGGCGCCGGGCTGCGCGACGGGCGCGGCGCGGCGCTGCTGTACGAGTCCGAGGACCTGGCGGCGTGGACGTACCGCGGTCCGCTGCACACCCGCGCCGACCACGGCAAGGGCGTGCGGAGCCCTCTGAGCGCTCCGGACGGCGACGAGCGACGAGAGAGCCGGGTTTGTCCGCCCGCGTTCGCACGCACGCGATCTGCCGCTCGTGGCAGCAGCTCGCTCGTTCGCGCCGCACAATGGAGGGGAAGGGGGTGCCTGGCCCGTTCGGAAGGCGATGACTTGCCATGGCCTACATCGTCGTGAGCGCCCTGAGTCACACCGGGCTGCTGCGCGACCGCAACGAGGACAGCCTCGTCGTCGGGCCGTGGACGCTGTGCAGCACCGTCACCGAGAGTCCCCAGACGCTGCTGTTCCCGCTCGGCACACCGCTGGTCGTCGCCGTCGCCGACGGGCTCGGCGGGCATCCGGCGGGCGAGGTGGCCAGCGCCATGGTCGTACGCCGGCTGTCGCGGATCGGGCCCGACCTGGACAGCGAGGAGGCCGTACGCGACGCCCTGGAGGGCTGCAACCGGGCGGTGTACGCGGCCGCGGACGACGACCCCGACCTGATCATGATGGGCACGACGGTCGCGGGCGTCGTCGTGACCGAGGAGACGGTGTTCACCTTCAACGTCGGGGACAGCCGGGTCTACGCCCTGGACGGCGGTGAGGGCGGTGAGGGCGGTGAGGGCGGTGAGGGCGGTGAAGGCGTCGAGAAAGGCGAAGGCGAGGGCGGGCTGCGCCTGCGGGAGCTGAGCGTGGACGACAACCCGCCGCTCGCCCCCGGGCAGCGCACGACGCCCGTCGTCACGCAGACCCTCGGCGGCACCCCGGACTTCAGCCCCGTCGACCCGCATGTGTCCAGCTCGGCGCTGTCCGCCGGCGTCCGCCACCTGGTCTGCACGGACGGCCTGACCGACCCGGTTCCGGACGACGATCTCGACCGCGTGCTGCGGGAGCACGCGGACGGCAGGGCCGCGTTCGAGATGTGGAAGGCCGCCATGGACGCGGGCGGTCCCGACAACATCACGCTCGCCGTCGTCCGGATCGGCGAGTAGCCCGCGCGATGAGGACAGAAGCTGTCCGCTACCCGGCCTAGCGTGGTCGTCATGACAAAGCGCACCGGCACCGCCACGGCCCCCGCACCCACCACGCTGACCACCCAGGCGCTGAACCGGGCTTTCCTCGACCGTCAGCTGCTGCTCCGCCGCTCCCGGATGCCGGCCGCCGACGCCGTCGAGTACCTCGTCGGCATCCACGCTCAGGTCCCCAAGGTCCCGTACTACGCGCTCTGGGCGCGCCTCGCCGACTTCCGCCCCGAGGAGCTCTCCGATCTCCTCACCTCCCGCCGGACCGTACGGATGGCGCTCCAGCGGTCGACCCTCCACCTGGTCACTGCCCGCGACTGCCTCAGCCTGCGGCCGCTGCTCCAGGAGATGCAGGAGCGGCGCTTCCGCGGGACCTTCGGCAAGCGGATAGAGGGCGTGGACATGGCGCGGCTCGGGGAGGTGTCCCGGACGCTCGTGGAGGAGCGGCCGCTGATGTTCAACGACCTCGGCAAGGCGCTCGCCGAGCTCTGGCCGGACCGGGACCCGCTGGCGCTGTCGATGGCCGCGCGGACCGTACTGCCCCTGGTGCAGGTGACCCCGAGGGCTCTGTGGGGGCAGAGCGGCTTGGCCAGGCACACCACCGTCCAGCAGTGGCTCGGGCAGGAGCCGGAGGAGCCGACGGCGGAGGGCCTGGAGCGGATGCTGCTGCGCTACTTGGCGGCCTTCGGCCCGGCGTCCGTGCGGGACATTCAGGTGTGGTCGGGGCTGACGCGGCTGCGGGAGGTCGTGGACCGGATACGGCCGCGGCTGCGCACCTTCCGCGACGAGCACGGGGTGGAGCTGTACGACGTGCCGGACGGTCCGCTGCCGGACCCGGAGACGCCCGCCCCGGTCCGCTTCCTGCCGGAGTTCGACAATCTCTTCCTCTCGCACCAGGACCGGTCCCGGGTGATCGAGAACAGGTTCCGCGACCGTACCTGGAAGGGCAACCAGGCCTTCAGCGTCTTCCTCGCCGACGGGTTCATCCGGGGCATCTGGCGCGTTGAGCAGGCGCGGGCCGGTGCGGCGGCCACGCTCGTCGTCGAGCCCTTCGAGCGGCTGTCGCGCGCGGAGTGCTCGGAGATCGAGACGGAGGGCGCCCGCCTGCTGGACTTCGCCGCCCCGGCCGCCCCGCACGATCTGCGCATCGCGGAGAGCTGAGCCAGGCGCCCTGGCCGGGACGTCCGGTCAGGAGGATGAGGGTCAGGACGTCCGGTCAGGAGCGTGGTGCGCTCGTGATCACCGCGAAGTCCGCGCCGCACGGGTCGGTGAGCCGGGCGAAGCGGCCCACGCCCTCCGCCTCCACCGGATGCAGCGCGATCGAGCCGCCCAGCGCCTCGCTCCTGGTGGCCGTCGTGTCGCAGTCCTCCACCTCGAAGTACGGCAGCCAGTGCGCCCGTACCCCGGCCGGGGGCGCGAGCGGCATGATCCCGCCGAACGACGCCTCCTGCCCGCCACCCGCCAGGCGCAGCACGGTGTACGTGGTCCCGGCGAACGGCATGTCCTCGGCCTGCCAGCCGAACACCGTCCTGTAGAAGTCCCGCGAGCTGTCCGGCTCCGGGGTGTGCAGCTCGGTCCAGCACAGGCTCCCGGGGTCGTTGACCAGCTGCAGCCCGGGGTGCTCGCGCGGCTGCCAGGCGGCGAACTGGGCCCCGCCGGGGTCGGTGAACCCGGCCATCCGGCCCTCGCTGAAGACGTCCATCGGCGGGAAGCGCACTGTGCCGCCCGCCTGCTCGACGGACTTCGCGGTGGCGTCGGCGTCGGGGGTGTGGAAGTACACCGTCCAGGCGGTCTCGGCACCCTCCTCGGTGAGCGGGCCGACCCCGGCGACGGACTTCCCGTCGAGCCGGAAGGCCCCGTAACCGCCCGCCTCCGGCCCGTACGACTCGGCGCGCCAGCCGAAGAGGCCACCGTAGAAGGCGGAGACGGCCTCCAAGTCGGGGGTGCCGAGATCGATCCAGTTGGGCGCGCCGGGCACGAACTGCGTGCTGAGCATGGTGGATCCTTACGTCGACGTGGCCCGTTACGGGTGGACTGCCCTTCACCTCCAGCCTGGCCCCGGCCCGGCGGCACCGCACGCCCTGTGTCCCGGGCTGCGCGCCCGCCATCCGCGCGCCATGGTTACAGGCCGCGTCGAAGTACTCGCAGACGGTCGGCCCATCCAGCGCGGACGGCGGGCGCACAGCGCGCGGAGGCGGAGCGGGAGGCGGGCGCGGGCGGACTGGCCCCGCCCCGGCCGGGGGGGGTGCCTCTATGTCTGTGGTCAAGCGAGGCGTGGGGTTCTGGGTTCGTAGAAGGTGCCGTCGCGGAGCATGGCGAACAGCACGCTGATGCGGTGGCGGGCGAGGCGGAGGAGGGCCT